>RHAU01000024.1 GCA_010032125.1 Actinomycetota bacterium
ATAATTATCTTGGACACATTGCACCAGAACTCGTGGCCAAGATTGAGAAGTGGACCGGATCACGAGATCTCTTTACCGAGAACCGCGTAGATGAACAACTAGCAAAAGCACTAGATCGAAAGGTTTATCTTCCCTCCGGCGGATCACTAGTTATCGACAAGACCGAAGCGATGGTTGTTATTGACGTCAATACTGGGAAATTCATCGGTAAGGGTGGAAATCTTGAAGAGACTGTCACAAAGAATAACCTTGAAGCTGCAGAAGAAATTGCGCGCCAACTTCGACTGCGCGACTTGGGCGGAATCATCGTTATCGACTTTATCGATATGGTCTTGGAATCCAACCGAGAACAGGTTCTTCGCCGTCTCGTCGAGTGTTTAGGTCGCGATCGCACCAAACATCAAGTTGCCGAAGTTACCTCTTTGGGACTCGTACAAATGACTCGAAAGCGCGTCGGACAAGGATTGATTGAAGCATTCTCAACGACCTGCGAAAGTTGCGGCGGACGAGGAATTCATGTCCATATGGAGCCGGTAAATAAGCGCTCACTCGATCGCGAAATCTCGCCAACGAATGAATCGGAAGATTCGCAACCAGAAGAACGTGAAGAGAAAGATGATGATGTCGAGGTGGAGGAATCGAAAGAGAGCCGAAAGCCATTCGGTCGCAGACGCCGCCGCGCCGCCAGTTCGGGAATCGTCACGCCTGGAGGCTCAGTTTGACCCTAACCGAGGCTCATCCGTAACCTAGCCCCCTGTTGCGCCGAACCCCTCAAGGCTTGGCGCCTAAGTAATAAGTAACTCGCAGAATAAAGAAAGTATGGAAGGACGAACGTGTACGCAATCGTGAAGGCTGGCGGACGCCAGGAGAAAGTTGCCGTCGGCGATACCGTATTCGTTGATCGAATCGACGCTGCAGCTGGTTCGACCGTTTCTTTTCCTGCAGTGCTTGTTGTTGATGGCGATGCAGTTACATCTGATCCCAAAGTTCTCTCGGGTGTGAAAGTTACCGGAGAAATCGTGGCAGAAGTTAAGGGCCCAAAGATTCATATCCTCCGTTACAAGAGCAAGACCGGATATCGCCGTCGCCAAGGTTTTCGTTCCAAGAACACTCGCGTGAAGATCACCGCAATAAACGGTGTGAAGTAAGGAGAATAAAAAATGGCATCCAAAAAAGGCGTCTCCTCGACACGCAACGGTCGCGATTCGAATCCGCAATATCTAGGTATTAAGCGCTTTGCAGGACAGGTCGTCAACAGCGGCGAGATTCTTGTTCGTCAACGTGGCACCAAGTTCCACCCAGGCAAGAATGTCGGAATCGGCAAAGATGACACGCTTTTCGCACTAGCGTCAGGTGCAGTCGAGTTTGCAAACGCACGCGGTCGTCGAGTCGTCAACATCGTCCCGGTTTCGTAATCAACGGACTTTCCATTAACGGGTCCGTTTCGACGGGCCCGTTTTTCTTTTTCTAGAGAGGAGTGAAGTGATGGCAAGTTTTGTCGATCGCGTAACGCTTCACGCCTCAGCAGGAAAAGGTGGCGATGGTTGCATCTCAGTACATCGAGAAAAATTTGTACCACTCGGCGGGCCTGATGGTGGCAGTGGTGGACGTGGCGGCGATGTCATTCTTGTTGTTGATGCAAATGTAACAACGTTGCTTGATTTTCATCACTCTCCACATCGAAATGCGAGTTCAGGTCGGCAAGGACATGGCTCTCTAAAAAACGGTGCCGATGGTGAAGATCTCATCCTTGGAGTACCTAACGGAACAGTCGTTCTCTCTCCTCAAGGCGTTGTACTTGCAGATCTTGTGGGAGTTGGAAGTCGTTTCGTTGCTGCAAAAGGAGGTCTCGGCGGATTGGGAAACGCAGCGCTTGCTTCATCTCGACGACGAGCGCCAGGTTTTGCGCTACTCGGCGAACCAGGTGAAAAGCGAACATTGATTCTCGAATTGAAATCGGTTGCCGATATTGGCTTGATTGGATTTCCTAGCGCTGGAAAATCCTCGCTCATTGCTGCAATCTCTGCTGCCCGTCCGAAAATTGCTGATTATCCATTTACAACATTGGCGCCAAACCTCGGCGTTGTTCAAGCTGGAGATTCACGATTTACGGTGGCTGATGTACCAGGCTTGATTCCTGGCGCTTCTGAAGGAAAAGGTTTAGGACTGGAATTCCTTCGCCATGTTGAACGTTGCGCTGCGCTCGTTCACGTTTTGGATTGCGGAACGCTTGAAAGTGATCGCGATCCGGTAAAAGACTTTGAGATTATTGAAAGAGAGTTAGAGAAATACTCAGCTGATTTAAGCGACCGGCCGCGGATAATCGCATTAAATAAAGTAGATCTGCCAGACGGAAAAGCTATGGCGGATATGGTGGAGCAGACTTTTAGAGAACGCGGCTATGAAGTCTTCCAAATCTCAGCAGCTGCTCGCATTGGATTACAAGAACTTCTCTATGCGATGGCGCGGCTTGTTTCGACATATAGAGCAAATCAAGTTCTTGAAGAGAAGACTCGAATTGTTCTTAGACCGACTCCCGTCGATGATGCTGGCTTTACTGTGAGCGTCGATGAAGATGGAACATTTACAGTTGTTGGTACACGACCAGAGCGTTGGGTGCACCAAACTAATTTCTCAAATCCAGAAGCAGTCGGTTACCTCGCTGATCGCCTTGCAAGCCTTGGAGTGGAGCGTGAACTTTTTAGAAAAGGTGCAAAGGAGGGCGACGAAGTAAGAATTGGAAATGGTGATGATGCAGTCGTCTTTGATTGGCACCCAACGATCGAAGCAGGCGCCGAGTTGCTTGCTGGGCCACGTGGAGATGACATGAGAATCCCTCGCGGTTGGGAGAAATTTGATGAAGAGGCAGTAGATCAACTTGATGATGATGAATTAGCGGCGCAATGGGAATATCAAGTTTCAGATCCAACCTCCCCACGTGTTGAAGGTGAGAAGTGAGCACTCGATCTGACATTCCACGTGCGAAGCGGATTGTCATCAAGATTGGTTCATCTTCTCTTACCGGAAGAGATGGCTCTGGACTTAACTCCACAGCAGTCGAGGATTTGGTTTCAAAAGTTTCTTTCCTTAAGTCTGCAGGAAAAGAAGTAATCGTCGTCTCTTCGGGTGCGATTGCCGCAGGTTTAGCGCCTTTAGGTCTGTCGAGTCGACCCAAGGATCTTTCGACGCAACAAGCAGCGGCCGCTGTAGGACAAGGTTTACTTATTCATCGTTATACCGAAGCATTCAATCGATTTAATATTGTTGCATCTCAAGTATTGCTTACGATTGACGATGTTGTGCGCCGTTCGCATTATCAGAACGCACAGCGCACACTCTCGAGATTGCTCCAATTGGGCGTAGTCCCCATAGTTAACGAAAATGATTCCGTTGGTACCCAAGAAATTCGCTTTGGAGATAACGATCGTCTCGCTGCATTGGTCTGTCATCTCATCGGCGCTGAGCTCTTGGTTGTCATTTCCGATGTTGATGCCCTTTATGACGCCAACCCAAAGAATGCTGGCGCACAAAGGATCGACAATGTCGCAGATATCGATTCACTTGATACGACATCTTTCGGAGGAAGTAGCTCTAAAGTTGGTAGCGGTGGCATGGTGACAAAAATCGAAGCTGCGCGAATTGCAACGGGTTCAGGAATTTCTATGGTTCTGACTTCTCTCAACAATCTTGCCGATGTTCTCGAAGGTAAAGAGAGCGGAACTTTTTTCGCCGCATCAACTTCGCGAAAGTCCTCACGCCTGCTCTGGCTTGCGCATGCATCGACGCCGCGCGGTCGATTGATTGTGGACTCGGGTGCAGTTACAGCAATCAAAGAGCGAGGAGTTTCGCTTTTGCCAGCAGGTGTAACTTCAGTCGAAGGAGAATTTAGCGCCGGCGATTCCATTGAAATTTGTGGACCTAACCGCGAGGTCATTGCTCGAGGCCTTGTTGGTTTTGACTCAGATGAGATTCCCCAACTTCTTGGGCGGTCTACAAAGGATTTAGCGCGCGAGTTGGGTCCAGAATTTGAACGAGAGTTGGTTCACCGTGACGACTTGGTACTCCTGTGAATAGTGACCAATTGATTGCAACGCTCGCTACGAACGCGCGACGAGCTGCACGGACTCTTGCTACAGCCACGTATGAAGAGCGTCAACAAGCACTTCTTGCTATCGCGACGCTTATCGAGAAGAAAGAAGATGAAATCCTTCGCGCGAATTCCAATGATGTGCAACGGGAGCGAGCGGCAGGTATGAACGAATCGCTCCTTGATCGGCTTACTCTCAACCCCGCGCGCATTGCGGGGATGGCGAACGGTGCTCGAAAAGTTGCTCAACTCAGCGATCCACTGCATCAGACATTGCGCCATAGAGTTCTCGACAATGGTTTAGAACTGACGCAGGTGAGTGTTCCCTTCGGCGTAGTTGGAATGATTTATGAAGCGCGACCGAATGTGACACTTGATGCAGCAGTTATTCTTTTGATGTCCGGAAACGCTGCGTTACTTCGCGGTTCCTCATCTGCATCACAAACAAATCAGGTTCTTGTTGAGATCATGAAAGAGGCTTTAACAACTACTCCAATATCTCCAGAAGTACTTCAACTCGTCCCATCCGATGATCGAGACACCGTTCGAGCGCTTCTACACGCACGGGGATTAGTCGATCTTGTTATCCCGCGGGGGAGCGCATCGCTGATTCGGACTGTTGTTGATGAATCTCTAGTTCCTGCGATTGAAACAGGTGCAGGCGTATGCCATGTACGCTTGAAATGAATGTTGGCGTTGTTGATTCGCTGGAATCGGCGACGGAACACATTTTGAAATTTGGAACCCATCACACTGAAGCAATAGTGAGCGAATCACAAGAATCTATAAGCCGCTTTATTGCACTCTCCGATTGCGCTGCTGTAATGATCAATGCCTCAACAAGATTCACCGATGGTGAGGAGATGGGATTTGGCGCTGAGATTGGTATTTCAAACCAGAAACTCCATGCTAGGGGACCGATGGGACTTGAGGCTATGACCACAACCACATGGATTGTGAAAGGAGATGGCCAAATCCGGAAGTAACTCGCGCCCTGCGCGTGGCTCTAGATAAGGTGACCTTTATGTCGAACATCTCGCGCGATGATGTAGCGAATTTGGCCAAGCTCGCTCGCATAGAAATGTCAGACCAAGAGCTCGATCATCTTTCACAAGAACTCTCCGTCATTCTTGATGCAGTCGCCCGCGTCCAAGAAGTTGCAGGCGAAGATGTCCCACCAACGTCGCATCCACTCCCGCTCAACAACGTATTTCGTAACGACGAAGTTCGACCAAGCCTTACGGCAAGTGAGGCACTTTCCGGTGCGCCGGCTCAAGAAGGAAATCGATTTAAGGTTCCGCAAATATTGGGTGAAGAGTGATGATTGAAAAATCAGCTCATGAGATGGCAGCCGCATTACAAGCCGGAGAGATTACCTCGGTCGAATTAGTAACTGCTCACCTCAACCAAATAGAAAGAGTTGATAAAGAGGTTCATGCCTTCCTGTATGTTGATAAAGAAGGTGCGCTGAGCCAGGCTGCTGATATTGATAAACGTCGATCACAAGGCGCAAAACTTGGGCCATTAGCTGGTGTTCCACTCGCACTTAAAGATGTCATGGTTCAAAAGGGAATTCCGACAACATGTGGTTCCAAGATGTTGGAAGGTTGGCGACCTCCTTACGATTCGACCGTTGTTCGTAAATTAAAAGAAAATGATGTTGTCATTCTTGGTAAAACAAATATGGATGAATTTGCAATGGGTTCATCTACTGAGAACTCTGCCTACGGCCCGACCCACAATCCCTGGGATCTCACTCGTATTCCAGGCGGATCCGGCGGCGGCTCATCGGCATCTCTTGCAGCATTTGAAGCACCTCTTGCAATCGGAACTGACACGGGCGGTTCAATACGTCAACCTGCGGCTGTTACAGGAACGGTCGGCGTTAAACCCACATACGGCGGCGTTTCTCGTTATGGATTAATTGCATTTTCCTCATCTCTTGATCAAGCAGGTCCGTGTGCGAGGACAGTTCTTGATGCTGCCTACCTGCATGAAGCAATTGGCGGATACGACCCGATGGATTCCACTTCAATTAACGCCCCAATTCCGGCAGTAGTTGCCGCTGCAAAGAATGCAGATGTCAAAGGTTTAAAGATTGGCGTTATCAAAGAACTTCAAGGCGATGGTTATCAACCTGGAGTTTTAAAACGCTTTAACGAGTCGTTAGAAATTCTTGCTTCACTGGGAGCCGAGATCGTTGAGGTTTCCTGTAAACATTTCGATTACGCGCTTGCCGCTTATTACCTCATTGCACCGAGTGAGTGCTCATCTAACCTTGCTCGATTCGATGCGATGAGATACGGAATTCGCACCGGCGAAGGTTCGGCCGAAGATGTCATGAAGGCGACCCGTGAGATTGGCTTTGGTCGAGAGGTAAAACGTCGAATCATTCTTGGAACGTATGCACTCTCAAGTGGCTACTACGACGCTTATTACGGAAGTGCGCAAAAAGTCAGAACTTTGATTTCCCGCGACTTTGCTGGCGCATTTGAGAAAGCCGATGTTCTTGTTTCACCAACTGCACCCACGACAGCATTCAAAATCGGCGAGAAAGCGAACGACCCGATTGCCATGTATCTCAATGACATCGCAACAATTCCCACAAACCTCGCAGGAATTTGTGGAATTTCAGTTCCTTCTGGACTCGCGGATGAAGATAATCTCCCTGCAGGTTTCCAAATCATGGCGCCTGCGATGAAAGATGATCGCCTCTATAACGTCGGTTCCGCTTTAGAAGCAGCGCTACTTTCGCGGTGGGGAAAACCCATTCTTGCAAATGCTCCTCTGTTGGGAGCTCGCTGATGGCTTTGGGATATGACGATGTCATCGCGCAATACGAACCGGTTTTAGGTCTTGAGGTCCACGTTGAACTCGGAACTGCTTCAAAGATGTTCTGCGGATGCAGCACCGTATTTGGCGCTGAACCCAATACTCAAACCTGTCCGGTCTGCCTTGGTCTACCGGGTGCGCTTCCTTCAGTAAATGCAAAGGCCATCGAATACACCATCGCAATCGGGTTAGCACTGAACTGTTCAATCGCTCCATTTAGTCGGTTCGCACGAAAAAATTACTTCTACCCAGACATGCCGAAGAATTTTCAAACATCGCAATACGACGAACCAATCTGCACCAACGGCTATCTCGACGTTGAAATAGATACAGAAGAAGGGCAAAAACAATTCAGAATTGAAATCGAACGTGTCCATATGGAAGAGGACACCGGAAAGTCGCTTCACATGGGCGGTGCAACGGGTCGAATTCATGGCGCTGATTACTCGCTCTTGGATTACAACCGGGCTGGAATTCCACTTGTTGAAATCGTGACAAAAGTTGTCACGGGAACCGGAAAGTACGCACCTGAAGTTGCTCGTGCCTATGTCACCGAGTTACGTGACATTCTGCGAACTCTCGGAGTCAGCGATGTGAAAATGGAACAAGGATCACTTCGATGCGACGCAAACGTTTCATTGCGGTCCATCGGCACAACGACTTTGGGTACGCGGAGTGAGACAAAAAATGTTAACTCTCTGAGATCGGTTGAGAGGGCAGTACGCGGCGAAATCATTCGACATGCAGAACTTCTCAACTCCGGAAAGAAAGTTGTTCAAGAAACACGTCACTTCCATGAGGACACAGGATTAACCACGCCCGGCAGATCAAAGGAACAGGCTGAGGATTACCGCTATTTCCCGGAACCCGATCTCGTACCGGTTGCTCCGGCACTCGAATGGATTGAAAAAATCCGAGGAACATTGCCAGAA
>RHAU01000231.1 GCA_010032125.1 Actinomycetota bacterium
CTCTCGAGGGTGAGAGTCCTAACGGGAGACGTTATCCGTGATAAGCCCGCTAGTGAAGCGCTTAGGTGGCGTGATTTGTAACGCTTTGGCAACAGCCAGCGTGGAATTAGGAGGCCCCCAAATCCTTCAGGGCTTTGCCTGAGACGCGATAAACAGTCCATTCATCCATCGCTTCCGCTCCCAGGCTTCGGTAAAAATCAATCGCAGGAGAGTTCCAATCAAGAACCCACCATTGGAATCGACCATATCCTTTTTCTTCACATAACTTTGCAAGATGTATCAGCAGCGCTTTTCCATAGCCTCGACCACGGTATTCAGGTTTGATGAAGAGATCTTCTAGATAAATTCCATGCTTTCCTTGCCACGTTGAATAATTAAGAAACCAAATAGCCATTCCTACAATTTCGCCATCTACCTCAACAACATCACAAAATACTTTTGGTTCTTTACTAAAAATTGTTGCCTTGAGATCGGATTCTGTCGCTTCGACTTGATCTGGAGCTTTTTCATATTCCGCAAGATCTTTGATAAGTCGAAGAATAATGGCACTTTCCTCAGGCCACGCTGAACGAATAAGCAAACTACTCAACTCTTTGATTGCAGGTTATATCAACGTCCAAAATCATCTTCGACTCGCTCAATATCATCTTCACCAAAATACGTTCCTGTTTGGACCTCGACAAAAATTACTTCATCAGTTCCAATATTCTCAATTCGGTGCAATACGCCAATACCAAACTGCACACTTTCACCAGGCCCGATTTTTCTTACGGAGCCGTCAATTGTTACTTGAGCACGACCTGCAACGATAAACCAATGTTCTGCTCTGAATTTATGGCGCTGGTATGAGAGACGTTTTCCGGGATTGACCCAGATACATTTAACTTTATGAGTTTCTGATTCCTGCAATACTTCATAACGACCCCATGGCCGTTCAGATTTTTCTAGCATGTATACCTCTCATAATGTTCATAAATTACCCTTTGAATTAGAAATCGCCAGAGATGCACCAATCAGCCCCGCATC
>RHAU01000232.1 GCA_010032125.1 Actinomycetota bacterium
TGAGCGGTCAGCAATCGGCCTTGATAAGTACCTCGTTGAGTGGCGCCGTCATTCATTGGAAATCGCCGAGCGAGAAATTGTTTGGTTGGAAAACATGATCAATGCTGAAAGGAAGTCATCGTGACCTCATCAAAAGAGATCCGGGTAGCAATCGTCGGTGTTGGTAACTGTGCCAACTCTCTCATCCAAGGCGTCTATTACTACAAGGATGCCCCCGTCGACCAGGAAATACCTGGGCTTATGAATGTCGTCGTCGGTGGTTATCACGTACGTGATGTGAAATTTGTTGCTGCATTTGATGTCGACGCAAAGAAAGTTGGCAAGGACCTTGTCGATGCCATGTGGTCGAGCGAGAACAACACAATCAAATTTGCAAATGTACCTGCTGCAGGAATCACAGTTCAGCGCGGGGTCACCCTCGATGGACTTGGCAAGTATTACAAAGAGACGATCGAAGAATCTAGCGCTACGCCTGTCGACGTTGTTAAAGCGCTCAAAGACGCAAAAGTCGATGTCCTCGTGTGCTACTTACCTGTTGGATCCGAAGAAGCGACGAAGTTTTACGCCCAATGTGCTCTTGATGCCGGTTGCGCATTTGTTAATGCTCTTCCGGTCTTTATCGCATCAACTCCTGAATGGGCTGAGAAGTTCACCAAGGCAGGAATCCCTATCGTTGGAGATGACATCAAGTCCCAAGTTGGCGCAACTATCACCCATCGAATCCTTGCAAAACTCTTTCAAGATCGAGGAGTGAAGGTTGACCGTACCTACCAGCTCAATGTTGGCGGGAATATGGATTTTAAGAATATGTTGGAGCGCGATCGTCTTGAGTCAAAGAAGATTTCAAAAACTCAATCGGTGACTTCCCAACTCAACTACGAAATGGGAGCCGCAAATGTTCATATCGGCCCATCCGATTATGTTGAATGGCTCGATGATCGAAAGTGGGCTTTCGTTCGCCTTGAAGGTCGTGCGTTTGGGGATGTTCCTCTTAATATTGAATACAAACTTGAGGTATGG
>RHAU01000233.1 GCA_010032125.1 Actinomycetota bacterium
AGTGTCAGTGCCTCAACGACTGACAAAACTACGAAGTTGAAAATTGAGGTGCGCCGCCCTAGCAACGAGCCAGTTGTTACCGGAACTGTCGCATTTAAGCTTGCTGCTGAGTTAACAAAGAAAGTCGATCAAACGCCCGTGCGCGATGCGGCAGGAGTATGGACTCTTTCATTACGCAATCTTCCAGCGGGAGTTATAGATGGAATCGTTTACTTCGTTGATCAGACCAATACTCACGCAGGTGCACAACAAACATTGGTTTTTGAATTACAACAGGGGCCCACACCTTCACCAACTCCAACACCAAAGCCGACGGCCGTGAAACCGCCAGTTGATTCTTGCAAAAATCAGATTAAGAATTAACTAACCTTCGACTTATTCTCTAAAGTTGCCGCAAGCTCTTCATTTTGTTCTGAAACTTTACGAAGATAATCATCTATAGAAGAGCGTTTTTCTAGATCAGACCATTGCAGAGTCGGCGCAATGAGATCTGCGACTTCATTCACAATTGAAAGTCCTTGATCGGATGCTTCGAAGTTGATTCGAGTCCGTCGTGACATCACATCATCGACGCTTAAAGCGCCTTCGTGCGTGACTGCGTATTTGATTTCTGCTCTTAGGTAGGGCAAATCCTCCCTAATCCGATGGATGAACGAGGGGTCGTCCTTGCCTACTTCAAGCACTTCTTCGAAAAGTGAGCCATATCGGTCGAGTAAATGTTCAATCGTTTGCTGGGTTACGCCATATTCACGGGATAGTTCGGCAACTTTATTAACCATGACGGAGTAACCATCTGCTCCAATAATCGCGACACCTTCGGTGCATGACTCGGGAACAATTCTCCGAATATCAGACGTCGCGGCGTCCACTGCATCTTCTGCCATAACGCGATATGTCGTGTACTTGCCACCGGCGATGGAAACAAATCCAGGAACGGGATGGTCAACAACGTGTTCTCGTGAAAGTTCTGTGGTGGGTGAATCTGGATTTGAAGAGACGAGCGGCCTAAGCCCTGCGAAA
>RHAU01000234.1 GCA_010032125.1 Actinomycetota bacterium
GATTCGATCCCCTGCTTTTAATCCAACTGCCTTCGCTGGAGAGATGGGATCGGTGGCTGCACACTCATCACCGCTTGGTACACATTCAACAACTTGGGAGACTACGGGGAGAACTTGTGAGGTACCAACGCCAGCAAAAAGTGTGAATAGAAGAATAATTCCCAAGAAGAAATGAAGAAATGAACCAGCGCCCAGTACTACGAGGCGACGAGGTACCGAAGCCTTATAAAAAGCACGGGGCTCAACATCTGCCGCAAGCGGCTCACGCGACGACATTCCAGAAATCTTGCAGTAACCACCAGCAGGAAGAGCCTTCAGGCCAAACTCAGTTTCTCCTCGTCGTGTTGACCAAATTCTTCGACCGAACCCTAAGAAAAATTCGGTGACCTGCATTCCATAACGTTTTGCGGTGATGTAATGCCCGAATTCGTGAACCATAACGGAAAAGAGCAGTGCGAGAACGAATGCGATAACACCGAGCAGGCCCACCAAAACTCCTATTTCTGTAGCGCCTGATGCGCTACTGCGCGCGCATCATTCTCGACGGCGCTGACATCGTTGAGGTCCCGCAATACAGAAGGTGAATTTCCTGCTAATTGTGTGACCGTCTTCTCAATAGTATCCACAATTGCTGTGAATGGAATCTGTCCGTTGAGAAATGCTGCTACTGCAACTTCATTTGCCTTGTTCACCAGCGTTGCGGAGTTAATCGTGACAACCGGACCCATAGCCCAGGTTGGATGTGCAAGTGCGTCTGCGACCGTTACATCCGACAGATCTTCTCTATTACGGAATGGGCCACCGCTAGCGGTGAGAACTACCTTAGAAACATCACTTAACTTTCCAGATTTCATCGCTTGAAAGAGAGCTGAATGTTCAGAGTCAACAGGAATGATCCGATCTCTGCCATGCGCCATAACGAGGTCCCCGCCTGCCACGAGAGATTCTTTATTTGCAAGGGCGACGGTATTCCCGACATTGAGCGCTGCCAACGTAGGTCCAAGACCGATGGAACCGGTT
>RHAU01000235.1 GCA_010032125.1 Actinomycetota bacterium
GGGAAATGGCGAAATCTTCAAAATCAGAGTTACTCAAAGCATGGGGAGGGCTTGGATATCCACGTCGCGTGCTTCGATTACACGAGACAGCAAAAATCATCACTGAGAAATTTGGTGGTTGGGTTCCAAGGGGCGACGTAGAACTTCGTTTCCTCCCCGGAGTTGGCGAATACACCGCCGCAGCAATCCAAGCATTCGCTTTTCAGCAAAGAAGTCTTGTTCTAGATGTCAATGTCCGACGATTATTTGTTCGAATGATGGAAGGCAAGGAATATCCGAATCTTCATGTAACCCAGGCCGAGAAAAGTGAGTGGGAAAAGTTGATGCCCGAAGAAGCGCACAAGTGGGCGGCTGCAACAATGGAACTGGGCGCAACTATTTGCATATCTAGAAAACCGCGATGTGAAATGTGCCCCGTCGCCCAACTCTGTGAATGGCGAAGATGTGGATATCCGACTTCTGATGTGAAACCTAAATCTCAATCTTGGCATGGCACTGATCGGCAATGCCGCGGAACCGTAATGAAGTTCTTACGCGAAAATGACCGTGCGACGAAGGGGGCGCTCTCTAAACTTTGGAGCGATAATAAACAACTTGAAAAGGCCCTTCAATCCTTAATCGAAGATGGCCTCATCCAAAAGCGAAATAGCTCATTCCTTCTTGCTGAATAATTAACGTCGATGACGAGATGATGGCGGAAGTATTCGATCCAATAATTCTTGTGCAACAAGAGTGACGTCGCCTTTTGCGCGATTGAGATTTCCTTCAAATTGCTTCAGCATCTCTTCAATCGTTGGCTGACTTAATGCACCTACTAAAGGACCGTACTTATCTTTGAATAGAGTATGGATAACACGGCTCAGTGATTGCGCAAGTTCACTCCTGGCTTCATCTAAAGTCGGTTCTTGGCGCACTCCCGACGCAATTCCAACGGATGGAGTCTCGCGCTCGGCTCGCAAGTAAGCGCTCTTAAAGTTCTCTGAGTCCATATCTGCCTATCTTCGCAGACCACTAGCATCT
>RHAU01000236.1 GCA_010032125.1 Actinomycetota bacterium
TGGATGAACTCTTTCTGGCTATCCCAATGGAAGAGGTCATGCATCGCGGCATAGAGAGGGCGTGCTTGTGCAAAATCTCCCGCCAACACTAAGTCATAGACTCGTTTTGATTCGCGCGGAAGTGCATTTGTAAAACCGGCAATCCATCCGACAACTCCACCTGTGGCCAACTCGAGCAACACATCATCAGCGCCAACAAGAACATCGATACGCGGAGCGCGTTGATGAATTTGCCAGACTCTTCGAACATCGCCAGAGAACTCTTTCACTGCTACGACATTCTCGACTTCGTCAGCGATTCGTCCAAGAAGCGTTGGAGTGAGATCAACTTTGGTATCAAATGGATTGTTATAAGCGATAATCGGAATTCCGACTTTTGATACTTCTTTGTAATGTGCAAGAACTTCATCATCATTTGCGCGATATCCGGTAGGAGGAAGGAGCATGACTGCGCTTGCTCCGGCGGAGGCTGCATGTTCGGTCCATTCGCGTGCTTCTGCTGCACCGTAAGCGGCTACGCCAGGAACAACGTGAAAACCTTGTGGCGCTGCTGCAATCGCCGTAGTGACCATAGATTTACGTTCGTCTCGTGTTAAGACTTGGTACTCGCCGAGTGAACCATTGGGAATAACTCCCGAATTGCCGCACGAAGCTAACCAAGTGACATGGTCGGCATACTTATCGAAATCGATAGATAAATCGGGGCGAAATGGCGTTGCAGTTGCGGTAAGAATGCCGTGCCATGGCTTTGAACCAGAGTTGTTGCTTCCTTGGGAATTGACCATAGCGTTCATGCTAGTCGGAAAGCTCTCCTAACGTAACTACTCCGCCGATGGGGCGAACTGTCTCGCGGTTAGCATCTTTTACCGAAGTTCTTTCTTCGAGTCCATCAACTCCAGAGAATTTCGTACATCTCTCAGTTACATCTTGAACATTCCGCTGACAGAATCTTCCTTGGCACAAACCCATCCCTGCGCGCGTAAAGAGTTTTGCACTTCGCGCCGAGTCGGCGCCGAGATG
>RHAU01000237.1 GCA_010032125.1 Actinomycetota bacterium
TCATTGATCTTCGCGAGATTACGAAAGAAACGGGCGTTACTGTCGATGATGTTGCAAAACGATTGATGGATTTCGGGTTCCATGCGCCAACCATGAGCTTCCCGGTTGCTGGAACATTGATGATTGAACCAACCGAGAGCGAAAATGTTGCCGAGTTGGACCGATTTATTGCAGCGATGCTTTCGATCGGCGCTGAAATCGATGAAATCCGTTCCGGCAAAGTCCAAGTTGAGCAATCACCTCTTCGTCACGCTCCACATACCGCCGAAGCAATCACTGCAGAGCCGTGGGATAAGCCGTATTCGCGACAACAAGGAGCGTTTCCGGGCGGAGTTGAGCATGGATTGATGCGCTTGAGTAAATATTGGCCATCCGTTGGCCGCATTGATGGGGCATATGGGGATAGAAACCTGGTCTGCGCCTGCGAGCCGATTGAGGCTCTGGCGATTAATTCTTAGTTTACATAATGTAAATTATCGGCTAAATATACGCGTACGCGAGAGCGCAATCAGTCCCGCAGCAAAGAAAATCCAGGCTTGGCTTCCCACCTTGGAGGCAGCCGACTCGCCCTTCACTTTCTCGATCTCCATGTTTAGGTACCCCGGCTCAAATTGTTTAAGTTCCTTAACGATGGAGCCATCAGGTGAAATCTGGGCGGTAAATCCTGTTGTGCTAACAACTACGAAAGATTTTCCAAGTTCTGCGGCTCTAGACCTCGTTATTTGAAGTTGCTGTGCTGCTTGCCAGCTTTTCCCAAATGTTGCGTTATTTGTTTGCGCCACGAGGAATTCGCTTCCTTGTGCACCGGAGCGGATATGGTCATCATCAAGTATTTCAAAACAAATTGCGGAGGAAAACGTTGTTTTATCCACCGTATGTCGCACCCAAGATCTGCCAGGGATGAAATCTCGAACGCCGATTGCCTCGTCAGAAATCGCCTCAGAAAGGGGTCGAAGCGGGATGTATTCGCCAAAAGGCGCAAGATCTTGCTTAACATAACGTGACTTTATTTCGCCATCG
>RHAU01000238.1 GCA_010032125.1 Actinomycetota bacterium
GGGGAACGTTTCAGTCAGCGGAATTTCCGTTACCGATAATCAAGGTGTAGCGGTTAGTTGCCCCAAGAGCGTTCTCACCATTGGCGAATCAATGACTTGTACAGGTTCTGGTACGGCAACGCCTGGCTGGTATCGAAACCTTGGGACTGTCAACGGAACATTTGAGCAGACTCAAGTCTCTGCCCAAGATTCCAGCACCTACTTCGGTTATTCGCTCTCACTTACATTAGATAAGCGAACAAATGGTTCAGATAGCCCAACGATTACTGCGGGCAGTCCAGTTGTTTGGACTTATCAAGTGAAGAACACCGGAAATGTAACGGTCGATACAGTCACCGTAACGGACAATCAAGGCGTCTCGGTTTCCTGTCCCAAGACAACTTTGGTACCGACTGAAGAGATTCAGTGCTCAGCAAGTGGCACCGCAATTGCAGGTCCCTATAGCAACATTGGAACTGCAACCGCGTACTACGGCTCCACTATGGTCCAAGCATCAGATCCAAGTTCATATTTTGGAGCTGCTGGATCAATCGATGTAGTCAAGACGCCAGATACCCAGACTGTGAAAGCCGGAGCAAATGCCACTTTCACAATTACGATTACAAATACTGGGAACATTCCATTGACTAACGTGGTCGTGTCCGATCCACTCTCAAGCGATTGCAACCGTACTTTTGCAACTCTTCAAGTGGCTCAGGTCATCTCGTTCACATGCACCAAGACTTCGGTGCAAACCTCGTTCACAAACGTGGTTACAGTCAATGCGTCAACAGGTACATCAACAATCTCGGATTCGGATAGCGCCGAGATATTCGTTGATGTGCTACCTGACATTTCGCTAACAAAGACGGCAAGTGTGAGCACAGTCCCTGCTACCGGCGGACTCGTTGATTACACGCTTCGAATCACAAATATCGGAGTCGAGACTGTTGTTGTGACATCACTTATCGATCCAAAGGTTGCGTTATCACCTGCGTGTATCGCTCTCATCGGCCAGACAATTACTCCAGGTAACTACC
>RHAU01000239.1 GCA_010032125.1 Actinomycetota bacterium
GAGACTTCTGGTCGAATGCGAAAGCCCAACCGATGATCTCGATGCCTGCGCTCGAGTCGTGAATGTTGCAAGCGAGATTTCTTCGCGCGTGCTCCCAGCATCTCCATCAATAATCGAAGAAAAGGGTCGTCCCGTTTTCTGGCTCGGATCAAAAAAGCCAGACGTTGTTCTCTTATGTCACCTCGATACCGTGTGGCCGATTGGATCGTTTCTTCCGGTGTGGAAAGTAGATGGCGACGTTTTAAGCGGTCCTGGTTGTTATGACATGAAGGCAGGTTTTATTCAGGCTCTCTACGCGATGAGGGGACTTGACCACTCTCGCGTTGCTCTTATTGCCACAACGGATGAGGAAACTGGCTCTGGAACATCGCGCGAACTCATAGAGCGGGTAAGTAAAGATGCGAAAGCTGTGTTGGTTCTCGAATCAGCCATTGATGGAAAGGTAAAGGTTGGCCGTAAAGGAACCTCCATGTACAAGATCACCATTCATGGTCGCGCAGCTCATGCGGGGTTGGAACCTGAAAAAGGAGTGAATGCAACCATCGAAGTTGCCGAAATAGTCCACCAATTAGTTGCTCTCGAGAATAAAGAGCTTGGTACCAGCGTTGTACCAACAGTGATGGTTTCTGGAACAACAACAAATACCGTCCCCGCTCTTGCAACGCTCGATGTTGACTGCCGTTCCTTCACCATGAAAGAAATGGAGCGGGTTCAAAGCGCAATTCATGCTCTAAAGCCAAGAAATCCCGAAGCAAGAATTGAAGTATCTGGAGGAATCAATAGACCTCCCCTTGAAAAAGAAGCAACATCAGCGCTGTACGCACAATGTGAATCCATTGCAAAGCGACTTAATATCTCACCCTTTGGTTCGGCCAGCGTTGGGGGAGCAAGTGATGGAAACTTTGCTGGCATTCACACTCAGGTTCTTGATGGATTAGGTGCAGTAGGAAACGGTGCACATGCCGCTCATGAACATGTCCTCGCCTCTCATATGGCACCTCGAAGCGAAATGCTCCATG
>RHAU01000240.1 GCA_010032125.1 Actinomycetota bacterium
TGAGTACGAGAACGACTGGCAAGAAGAGAACGATGGCGCTCATCTTGAATGTTGGGCTAGTAAATGTTGGTGCAGCAAACCACTTAGCAGCTGAAATTCCATCAGTCTTCACGTCACCCATGAGGAATGCGACGAGATATCCAACGACAACTCCAAGGAAGATCGAGATGCGACCTAAGAAACCTCTCGAAAATGCTGCAAATCCAGCAATCGCAAGAAGCGTGATAGTTCCAAGAAGTGGGCCGCTTGCCAGACCGCCTTTTGCTGCGCCTGCAAGATTAAATCCAATCACCATGACAATCGTTCCAGTGACAACAGGAGGAAGAAGCCAATCAATCCAGCCGGTTCCCACTGCTTTTGCAATAAGACCAACGAGTGCAAGCATCACACCTGTTGCGACAACGCCACCGAGAGCGACTGCCATGTTGTCACTCTTGACAGAGGCGGCAATAGGAGCGAGGAATGCGAAAGATGAACCAAGGTAGCTCGGCACCTTGTTCTGGGTAATGATGAGGAAGAGCATGGTTCCCACGCCGGAGAAGAAGAGTGTGGTCGTGGGTGGCAAGCCGGTGATGATCGGGACAAGGAAAGTTGCACCGAACATGGCTGCAATGTGCTGAAGGCCGACGCCGATAGTTCGCGGCCAACTTAGTCGTTCATCAGTGGAAACGACCTCACCAGGAGCGATACTGGTTCCGGTTCCGTGGAGTTTCCAAGAGAAGAGACTCATATGAGAGATCCTCATTTCTAGAGAGCCCTTATAGGGATGTCCCACCTGGGACGGGCTAGCTCTAGGTCACGAGGGTAAGACCGGTCTATCCCTACTCGAGGGTAGAAACGCCAGAATCTGAGAATTTGATAACGACCAGGTGATGTCGATTTGCGAAGGCGAGAAAACCCCGCTTTACTATCGCTCCGATATATCCATTAGATATATATACCCGATATAGGTAGTCGGAAAGTCAGGGGAGACGATGCGATCACGAGCCGAATCTTTGGAATTCGCTCTCCTTGGCCTG
>RHAU01000025.1 GCA_010032125.1 Actinomycetota bacterium
AAGCGACTGATTGATGATGGCGTTGTGCCCGGAAATTCCCAACTCGTAACAACCTTGGCACTTGCAGTCGGCGGAATTGCGCTGGCAGATGCAATCTTCTCGATGATAGGTCGCTGGTTCTCTTCACGTATTGGTGAAGGTTTGATTTACGACTTGAGAACTCAAGTTTTTCGACATATCCAAACTCAATCCATAGCTTTCTTTACTCGAACCCAGACCGGTGCACTCATTTCGCGAATTAATTCCGACGTCATCGGTGCCCAACAAGCATTTACCACAACGCTCTCTGGATTAGTCAGTAACGTTCTTAGCTTGATCCTGGTAGTGGGAACCATGTTATTTCTCTCATGGCAGATCACGATATTTTCGCTCATTCTCCTTCCCGTCTTCATCATCCCAACAAAATGGGTTGGTCGAAGGTTGCAGAAACTGACTCGGGATTCCTTTAATCTCAACGCAGAAATGTCCGCCACGATGACGGAACGATTCAACGTTTCGGGGGCTCTGCTCGTTTCGCTCTACGGAGATATGAAGGAAGAAGGTAATTACTTCTCAACACGGGCGCGCAAAGTTGCCAATATCGGCATTTCGATAGCCATGCTCAACAGGGTATTTTTTATCGCCCTAACTTCCATTGCCTCAATCGCAACAGCATTCGCGTACGGCGTTGGTGGACATCTCACAATCAACAAAGAAATCACTTTAGGCACGCTCTTGGCGATAACAACGTTGTTGGTTCGCCTTTACGGACCGCTAACAGCCCTCTCTAACGTCCGCGTCGATGTGATGACCGCACTTGTTTCATTTGAGCGCGTTTTTGAAGTTCTTGACCTTATTCCGATGGTCCGTGACAAAGAAGATGCCGTTGCCGTACGTGACGGTTCCCTCGATGTCAGTTTCAAAAATGTGACCTTCTCCTATCCCAAAGCCGAAGAGATTTCACTTGCTTCATTGGAATCCGTCGCGAAGAAGGAAACGATTGATAGTGGAGAAATTCTCAAAGGGATTTCCTTCGAAGTTCCGGCCGGGACGATGACCGCACTCGTCGGTCCATCTGGCGCAGGAAAAACAACTATTAGCGCACTTGTATCTCGACTTTATGACGTGACGGGCGGAGAGATAAAAATAGGTGGAACCGACGTTCGAGACTTGCAACTTACTTCGCTTCGAGAAGCCATTGGTGTTGTTACACAAGATGCTCACATGTTCCATGATTCCATCGCCGCAAATCTTCGTTATGCGAAAGCAGATGCCAGCGAATCTGAAATGATCGAAGCATGTAAATCGGCTCAGATTTGGGAGATGATTCAGACTCTCCCTAATGGTTTCGACACAGTCGTAGGTGAACGCGGCCATCGACTTTCAGGGGGAGAGAAGCAACGCCTTGCTATTGCTCGTTTGCTCTTGAAGGCGCCACGTATTGTGATTCTTGACGAAGCGACAGCGCACCTTGATTCTGAAAATGAAGCGCTTGTACAAGAGGCGCTAAGCACCGCTCTCAAGAATCGAACCAGCATAGTGATTGCGCACCGGCTATCGACGGTTAGAGCGGCAGATCAAATTGTGGTTCTAAACGATGGAATTATTGAAGGTAAAGGCCGCCACGATGAATTACTTGCGCAAAATGGACTTTATGCAGATCTTTACCAGCGTCAATCTTTCGCTCTCTGAGCCCTTCGATCTTCTCGTAACACCAAGTAGAGCGCGAAGAGAACTAGTCCAGCAAAGAGCATCCATTGGAAGGCATATGCCAGATGAGGGCCGTCACTGAGTTCTGGAAGAGGCGTCGGAAAATCAGGTGCAAAAGATTCTGGTTTCGCATCGGTCATAACTAGGTAATACGGTTGAGTTTTAATTGCATTCTTGTTATTCCACTCCGCTAGGTGACTTCCACCGCCGCGGGAAGGAATTGCGAAGAGACTTCCTCCAACGCGGTTCTCAACGCTTTCAATCCTGAGTCGACCTTCGATGGAAATTTCTTGGTTGGTGACTGGCTTGATAATGGGAGGAGTTTTGGCATCTGGACCAGCTTTAACCCAACCTCTATCCACCCAAAATCGATCTCCGGATGTTGAGAGAAATAGAGTCATCACGCCATATCCATATTTGCCTTCGTGGTATCTATTTCGGATGAGAAATTCTTTTTCAGGAACAAATCTGCCTTCGGATATAACTGGACGCCATGCAAAAGATTCCAGTTCTTTTTCAGATCGCGGTAAATCGCCAGCACTGATAGGAGAAATGTGCGCATTTTTCTTGATGAGTTCGTTGCCGGCATGGCGTACTTCGTATCGATCGTATTGCCAGATTGCCCCTCGAATACATCCAGTGACAAGTATGACTGCGAGAAAAGTAAGAGCGATGATGCGACGCATTAAGAGAGTTCGCGACGTCGCGAGAGAATCTTGGCCTCTCCTTTAATCGTTTCACGACCTGCATTTGCAACGATGACGGAAATGTACGGAAGCGTTAGTGCGCCGACGAGGAAAATCCATCGCCAAGGGCTTGGTGTGAAGACAGCAAGCAAGAAGCAGAGTGTTCGAATCATCATGGAGATGAAGTACTTGCGCTGCCGCGCCGGAATATCTTCGGAGAGTGCAGGCGCTACGCCCGAGATGGACTGGAACTCATTTTCACCCGAATGCGCACTTCCCATAGCGAGAGGCTAGAGGTGATTTTGTGCCCTTGCTCGCCGAGAGGTAACATTTCGCCCCTTGGCTCACATGGGCCAACGATGAAGTGGAGCTAGCCGCTCCCACCTCCCTCGCTCAGGCGAGATGGTCAAGATATCGAGGGTTTCCTCCCTCAATTTCTGCGCGGCGCACTCCTTTCATTGATGAACTACAGAAAAGGATGAGTTATCAGCACCGCAGAACCTCGTGTCAATGATCGAATTCGCGCGCCACAGATCCGTCTGATTGGCGCAACCGGAGAGCAAGTTGGCCTCGTAGATGTCGACACCGCTCTTCGATTGGCAGATGAATCAGGTCTCGACCTTGTCGAGATTTCACCAGATGCCAATCCACCGGTCTGCAAAATCATGGATTTCGGAAAGTACAAATACGAAATCGCACAGAAAGCGCGAGAGGCTAGGCAGAACCAGACCCACATCGTGGTGAAGGAAATCCGCTTAGGTCTCAAGATTGAGAATCATGATTACGAGACCAAGAAAAACCATATCGAAAAGTTTCTTCTTGGTGGCGACAAAGTGAAGGTAACTGTTCAATTCAAAGGTCGCGAACAGACAAGGCCAGAAATGGGATTCCGATTGCTTCAACGTCTCGCAGAAGACATTGCAGAGATTGGATTCGTTGAGTTCGCACCGAAGCGGGAAGGTCGCAGCATGACCATGGTGCTGGGTCCTTTGAAAAAGAAGAGCGATGCTCTCGCAGAAGCAAAGCGCGCACGCGCGGCGGCTGCGAAAGTGAAAACAAAAGAACAGTAACGGAGGTTACGAGAATGCCGAAGATGAAGACACATAGTGGCGCCAAGAAGACTTTCCGCGTCACAGGAAGCGGGAAAGTCATGCACGAGCGCGCTGGCAAGCGTCACCTATTAGAGCGCAAGTCCTCGAGACTGACTCGTCGCCTCTCTAAAGATGCGACTGCAAATAGTCGAAATGCTTTTTCTGCCAAGCGTCTGCTTGGAATGAAGTAAGGGAGTAGAAAATGGCTAGAGTAAAACGTGGAGTACACGCCGCAAAGAAGCGCCGTACTGTCCTAGAGCGCGCAAGCGGATATCGTGGACAACGTTCTCGTCTTTTCACGAAGGCGAAAGAGCAGGTTACGCACTCCCTTGTTTATGCGTTTAACGATCGCAAAGATAAGAAAGGCGATTTCCGCCAACTTTGGATTACGCGTATCAATGCAGCCGCGCGTGAAAATGGGATTACCTACAATCGATTTATCCAAGGTTTAAAGGCCGCGGGCATCGAGGTAGATCGTCGTGTCCTTTCAGATCTTGCAACGAATGATCCCAAGGCCTTTGCCGCCCTGGTTGATGTTGCTCGGAAGAACGTAAAAGTCTCCTAAGTAGATGATTACTAGCCTTCACTCGCCTCATGTCGAGGCAGTGAAGGCACTTCTTGGTTCGCGCGGTAACAAAGAGCGTCGCACTACTGGAACATATGTTGTTGAAGGTCTTTCCAACATCAAAGAACTTCTACTCGCAGAATCGGCTTCGCTTCGCACTCTCTATATAACTGAGGATGGCGCAAGAAAATTTGGCGCGAATCTTCCTGAGAATTCGAAAATCATTGAAGTGTCGCCCGAAGTTATGGGCGCAATGTCAGATACCGTCACGTCACAAGGCGTTTTAGCCATTGCAGATTTACCCAACCGAGATTTCGAAGGTTGGATCTCACATAAAGAAACTCCCATCACTGTGGCATACTTTTGGCAGATTCAAGATCCTGGAAATGCTGGCACGGTTATTCGCGCAGCTGATGCTTTTGGTCTGGATGGCGTTATCTTTTCGGATAATTCTGTAGATATTTATTCACCTAAAGTAGTCAGGTCTACCGCAGGTTCACTCTGGCACTTGCCGATTTTCGATGAAGTCCCGATCACAACTTTGCTATCTATTTGTGGCGAGAAGCGAGCTACAGTGTATGCAACTCACGCTCGTGCAGATATGTTACTGAGTGATGCAGCAGAATCAGCATCGAGTCAATCTTCAGTCTGGGTATTCGGAAATGAAGCGCGTGGCCTCCCTGAAGAAATCCAGGCCATGAGTGACTTAATTCAAGTAGGAATTCCAATGCGTGGGCGAGCAGAGAGCCTCAATCTGGCGACGGCTGCTGCAGTAGTCATGTATGCCTTGGCCGAGAAAAAGAAATAAGCCGTAGATTCTGGACTCGGATTAGTAGAATCTGCGAGTGTCAATCGAACCAGTCGATATAGATTCGATTACTAATGCTGCATTGTCCGCAATCTCAGCAGCAAGCTCGCTCGATGAATTGAAAGAAGTGAGGATTGCCCATGTTGGTGATCGCTCAGCAATTGCGAGAGCAAATCAGGCTCTAGGCCAAATCCCGATCGAAGAGCGTGCAGCACGCGGAAAACTGATTGGAAGCGCCCGAGCAAATATCAATCAAGCCTTTGATGACCGAGAGAAAGTGCTGACGAAAGAACGCGATACAAAAGCTCTAACTGAGGAACGAGTCGACGTCACACTTCCTACAAACCGGAAACGTCGCGGAGCATTACATCCACTGACAATCTTAAGTAACGAGATTGCAGATCTATTCATCGGCATTGGTTACACGGTGCAAGAAGGGCCAGAACTTGAATCCTCGTGGCTTAATTTCGATGCACTCAATATTCCAGCCGATCACCCAGCTCGAACCATGCAAGACACTTTCTTTATTAATCCACCGGATTCAGGTCTCGTACTGAGAACACATACCTCTCCAGTTCAAATCAGAACGATGCTGGAACATGAACCGCCAATCTATGTCATCTGCCCTGGCAGGACTTATCGCGCCGATGAACTTGATGCGACGCACACTCCCGTTTTTAATCAAGTTGAAGGATTGGTGATTGATAAAGGAATCACCATGGCGCATTTGAAGGGCACTTTGGATTTCTTTGCGTCAAAGATTTTCGGTGCCGATGTCACTACGCGCATTAGGCCCTCATACTTCCCATTTACTGAGCCAAGCGCAGAAGTAGATTTCTTTTATAACGGTCGCTGGATCGAGTGGGGTGGATGTGGAATGGTCAACCCGCGAGTTTTGCAGGCATGTGGAATCGATACAAAGACATATTCTGGATTTGCGTTTGGAATGGGACTTGAACGAACCCTGATGGTCCGCCACGGCATTACCGATATGCATGACATCGTCGAAGGAGATATTCGTTTCTCGCAACAATTCGGAGTGGGACTTCGATGAAACTTCCTCTCTCGTGGCTACGTGAATACGTTTCTCTCCCTAAATCTGTTTCACTCGATCAAATTGTTGCGGCCTTCGTGCGCGTTGGCTTTGAAGTCGAAGGCGTAGAAAATCCGGCAGATGCAATCAAAGGTCCGCTGCGAGTCGGTACGGTGCTCTCGATTGAGGAATTGACGGGCCTGAAGAAACCAATTCGTTACGTCGGCTTGGATTGCGGCGAGAAGTCAACGCGTTTTGTCATCTGCGGTGCCACAAATTTCAAGGTTGGTGATCTCGTCGTTGTGGCTCTTCCGGGCGCAGTCTTGCCTGGCAATTTTGCAATTTCGGCGCGAGAAACCTACGGACGCACAAGCAACGGAATGATTTGCTCGTCCCGAGAGTTAGGACTTGGCGAAGACCATAGTGGAATCATCGTCCTGAAAGATGCGCGAGCGCGTGCTGGTGATGATGCTCTTTTGACGTTGAAAGTTGATGATCCGGTAATCGATATCGCAGTCAACCCAGATCGCGGATATGCAATGTCGATTCGTGGCGCGGCCCGTGAATTGGCAATGGCGCTGGACCGACCTTTTATCGATATTGACGGAAAGAAATTGATTGCTTCACTCGAGAAGAAAAAGAAAAGTGGAAAAGCAACTCGAGTACAGATAGCTGATAAGACTGGCGCAGATTCAATATTCCTGCGCTCAGTCACCAATGTCGATCCACAATCACCAACACCGGAGTGGATGTCTCGCCGACTCATTCAAGTCGGAATGCGGCCGATTTCACTTGCTGTAGATATCACCAACTACGTCATGATGGAGCTCGGGCAACCGCTACATGCATTTGACGCCGAGAAAATTATAGGAACACTTCGAGTTCAGCGCGCTGGCAAATATTCAACTCTAACGACCCTGGATAATCAAAAACGGAAATTACACAAAGATGATTTGCTGATAGCAGATGACGTGAAGCCTTTAGCTCTCGCGGGAACGATGGGTGGACTTGATTCCGAAGTAACTTCTGAAACTCGTCGCATTGCAATTGAGGCTGCACACTTCGATTCGGTAGCAATTGCGCAAAATTCAAGACGACACATTCTTAGCTCAGAAGCGTCGCGTAGGTTTGAAAGAGGAGTTGATCCTCTACTTGCACCAATCGCTTCCGCACGAGCGGCAATGATGCTGATTGAACTGGCCGGCGCGATCTATGTCGGAACTTCTAAAGTCACCAAGCCCGCTAAGAACATAACTCTTACCTTTGACCCGAAAGAAATTACTGCCCTCCTTGGAGCCACATACTCCGCTGTCGAAATAAAGCGTGCGCTCGCTGCAATTGGCTGCGTAGTTCGCTCCAGTGGGAAGAAAATGACTTCGATCGCCCCGTCCTGGCGAAGGGACTTGGTACATGTCGCCGATATTGCAGAGGAAGTGGCTAGATTCTTTGGTTATGAACGCATTCCCTCAATTCTGCCCGCAGTAAAAACTTCGACTGAAGGAAACATCGGGCTAAGTCCGCTTCAGCAACGTAGACGCGGCATCGCACTTGCCTTGGCGCATCGTGGCTTTACCGAAGTTCACAACTATCCCTTTGTTAGCGCCGAACAAATGGCGCTCTATGGATTCACAGGCGATCGCGCTAAAACGTTTGAAATCGCAAACCCGATGTCAGATCAGTTTCCATTCCTTCGGACTCACATGACGCCTGGTTTACTCAGCGCAGCAGCGCGAAATCTTTCTCGCGGCGCAGATTCAGTCGCCCTCTTCGAAACTGGTCTAGTTTTTCGAAATACCGAAAAATTAATACCTGCGGGCGAAATTCCAACTTCCAAACGTCCCACCTCGGCACAGATTAAGAAAATTTACGAGAGCGTTCCAAAACAA
>RHAU01000241.1 GCA_010032125.1 Actinomycetota bacterium
GTTTGATTGGCAGAAACTGTAATAACAGCGTCGTAGAGAAGATAAACAGTTTTACCAAGAGCTACTGCAGATAAATGGAAGGCGACATCACCAGTGGTTCGCCCATCAGTTTTTCGGTCACCATCGACTATTTCGTAGACCCAACCATTTTTCGTATCAATTGCTGCCAAGAGTATTCCTTGAGTTTCGTCACGGTAGAAGATTTGTAAACCGTTAGAAGTGATAGCACATGCGTTAGAAACGCTGACATCGGAAGCTGTTCTTGTGCGAATCGGTTCTCGATAATCTTGAACGGACTCTCCATTTCCATCGACAGTCTCAAACTTCCATTTATTTGCAGACTGATAACCATGGATGACATCTTTTGTTTCAAGGTTGGCATAGACGATGTGAAGACTCTCTTTGGTTCCGCTACCACTTTTACATAATGAAATAGGGCCGACTTTGACACCCTGTTTCAGAGTTTGAATTGACCACTTCTTTGAGCGATAGGTAGCGAGCTTGAGCTGGCCGCCTTGGTAATCGCCATAAACGACAGTCGGTTGATTTCTCCATGTAATAGCAGCGAGATTGGAAACTTTGGCGCGGGGATCAATCGTTGATGTGCTTCCACCACTCTCTGGCTTCACGGAATTTGTAGTGACAGGCTCTGAGGAACCTTGCGAATTCTGAGCAGTGACCGTAAATGTGTAAGTAGATCCGTTTTTCAGGCCAGAAATTCGCGCCGGGCTTGAGGTGAATTTCTTTGAAAATCCTCCAGGTGAAACAGTGATTGTAAAGCCTGAAATTCGATCAATTCTTCTGCAATTTGGAGAGTCAAATGTAACTAACGCATATTTATCTCCAACGAGTGCCTTCGCATTAACAGGTTTAGCGGGCACAGATGTGGCGACTCCTGTGGGTGGTTTCTTCATCATGTCATCGATCATGGCTAACGCGATCGGTCCCGGAGTCGAGAAAGTCTCTCCAGGTTCCAAGTTTGGTGTCATCAATGCATCAGTTGCCGATTTACTAAAGGT
>RHAU01000242.1 GCA_010032125.1 Actinomycetota bacterium
TGGTTATCACGGTCGAACAAATTTGACGATGGGCATGACCGCAAAAAACATCCCATATAAAGATGGTTTCGGGCCATTTGCTTCTGAGATTTACCGAATGCCGATGGCTTACCCCTATCGCTGGCCAGGCGGCGCTCAAGCATGCGAGAAAGACGCACTCGAAGTAGTGCTGCACAAAATAGACAAAGAAGTCGGCGCATCAAATGTCGCATGTATCGTCATTGAACCTATTCAGGGCGAAGGCGGCTTTGTTGTTCCTCCCAAAGGATTCTTGCCCGGCCTCGTTAAGTACTGCAGAGATAATGGAATCGTTTTCGTTGCAGATGAAGTACAAACGGGTTTCGCTCGCACCGGTCAGATGTTTGCCTGCGAAGACGAAGGCATAATTCCTGATCTCATAACAACAGCTAAAGGAATTGCCGGTGGTCTACCGCTGGCGGGTGTTACTGGGCGCGCCGAAATTATGGACTCGGTTCATTCAGGTGGATTGGGTGGAACGTATGGAGGATCCCCCGTTGCTTGCGCTGCAGCGCTCGGTGCAATCGCAACAATTGAAGAAGAGAATCTCGTAGTACGTGCGCGCGAAATCGGCACAATCATGGGAGCGGCGCTTGCTGAGATGAAAAAGAAATATCCGATCGTCGGAGATGTGCGTGGCCGCGGAGCGATGCAAGCCTTGGAATTCGTTATGCCGGGCAGTGATGAACCAAATCCTGCGGCTCAAGCAGCGGTCATCAAGTACTGCCTACAGAAAGGTGTGTTACTTCTTTCCGCTGGAACTTATGGCAACGTCGTCCGCCTATTGCCGCCGTTGGTTATGCCAGAACATCTTCTCAAGGAAGCGCTCGCAATCCTTGATGAAGCAATTTCTAAGGCTTAGCGATCCAATAAATTCTTTGTAGGCGAATATTTCTCACCGCTTCGCCGCTTTGCGATTGCACTCACGGCTTCAAGCACAACGCGATTAGCAAGAATTGCAGTTATATCCGCAGAATCAAATGGCGGGGCAACTTCAACAA
>RHAU01000026.1 GCA_010032125.1 Actinomycetota bacterium
GAGAATGGTGAATTTACGAATTGATTCTGCTCGGCTTACGGCCTTATTTGCTTCATCAACTGCAGTCTGAATAACGGCGATGAGATCAGGATCTTTTGTTAGATCTGCGACCGTCGCGCCATCTTTCTTATTAGCAGCAATCCACGACTTGATTGCTTCTGGATCAATTGTCACAAGTGCAGCGATGTACGGTTGATTATCGCCAACAACGATGCATTGGGAGACAAGTGGATGTGCACGGAGTCGATCTTCAAGAACTGCCGGAGCAACGTTCTTTCCACCAGAAGTGACAATAAGTTCTTTCTTGCGGCCAACAATGTAAAGGAATCCTTCTTCATCTAACTTGCCGAGATCGCCGGAGCGGAAATATCCATCGTCGGTAAAGACTTCTTTGTTTGCTGCGTCGTTCTGCCAATATCCGCGCATCACGATGGGGCCTTTGATGAGAACTTCTCCATCATCTGCAATCTTGATTGTGGTACCTGGTATCGGCTTACCAACTGAACCTACGCGATGAGCGGTTGTTAAGTTTAGAGTCGCTCCTGCAGTCGTTTCAGTTAATCCATATCCTTCAAGAACGCGAATGCCAGCGCCGCGATAGAAGTGACCAAGACGTTCTCCTAGCGGAGCACCTCCTGAAATCGCAGCTTCTACACGTCCGCCAAGGCCGTGACGAATCTTTGAATAAACCAACTTGTCGAAGAGCGCATGTTTGATGCGAAGAGTGGGTGAGATTTTCCCGCTATCGAGCGCTTGGCTGTATTCAATCGCAACTGCTGCAGCCTTACGGAAGATTGCACCCTTTCCTGCAGCATCCGCTTTCGCTTCTGCACCGTTATAAACCTTTTCAAAAATTCGTGGAACCGCAAGGACGAATGTTGGCTTAAATGATGCGAGATCAGTTGTAAGGCGGCCAAGAACGTCACCGCAATGTGCCAAGTGAAGTCCAGCGCGGATTGATCCAATCTGAACCATGCGACCAAAGACGTGTGCGACGGGCAAGAAGAGAAGTGTTGATCCACCTGGTTTCATGAAGAGATCGGCAGCGCCTTGAACAACGTTGCCGCACTCAGCGAGAAAGTTTCCGTGAGTGAGTTGAACACCTTTGGGTTTTCCAGTCGTTCCAGATGTATAGATAAGTGTTGCTAGCGAATCTGGATTGAGCGCACCGCGACGACGATCGATTTCCGCATCCGATACGTCGCGACCGAGGTAAGCCAGTTGAGCCAATACATTCTCAGTCATCGTCCAGATGTTTGCGGTGAAGGAAGGCAGGACAGGCTTGACGAGATCTCGAAGTTGTGGGGTTTCGACGATGATTGCCACAGAATGTGAGTCAGTCATAATCCAATCGACTTGTTCGGCCGAAGAAGTTTCATAAATGGGAACAGTCACTCCGCCGGCAAACCAAATTGCAAAATCTAAAATCGTCCACTCGTAACGAGTACGCGCCATAATGGCAACGCGATCACCGATATTTACTCCTGCTGCGATGAGGCCTTTTGCAGTTGCACGAATTTCTGCTTCCAGTTCGCGAGCGCTCACTGGTTGCCATCCATCACCGAGTGGCCGTGAAACCATGATGCGTTCTGGTTCAAACCATGCGCGTTCCGCTACGAGATTGGTCAGGTTTCCTGCAGTTGCTGCGGGCTCTAATGCCGGTTGAAAGATCTCATTCATGGCCGAAAAGTAGCGGTTACTGTCAGGTAACCGGAAGAGGTAGCCTCTTCCCATGAGCGACCAATCTTCACATTCGATAACAATTGACGCTGCAGCCGCCGACGTAAGTGCGGTTCTGACCGATCTTGAGCAGTATCCGAGCTGGTCTTCTGCCATAAAGAAGATAGATGTCCAGGAGCGCGACGCTGCGGGAAGAGCAACAAAAGTAACAGTTTCCATAGAAGCGGGCGTTTTGAAGGATCGAGCCACTCTTACCTACGACTGGTCTAAAGCACCTTCAGAAATCTGCTTTTCTCTCGAGGAAGCGAACTTGATGACGGAGATGACTGGCTGCTATCTCATTAAAGATAATGGTGATGATACTTCCACTGTTACATATTCATTGACTACGCAAGTATCGATGCCAGTGCCTGACATGATGCGTCGAAAAGTCGAAAAGCAGACTATCGATACAGCCCTCGATCAGCTCAAGAAAAAGATGGAAGGTTAAATGTCGTTTAACCTTGGTATCGATGTTGGCGGTACCAAAGTCCTTCTTGGCGTTGTAGATCGTGACGGTCTCGTCAAAAAGGAAGTTCGTTGTGATACTCCGCGCGAAGGTGGAGATGCGCTTATCAGAGTTATCGCAGATGCTGCTCAAGCGCTCCTTAAAGAATTTGAGATCGCCGGAATTGGTGTGTGCGCGCCTGGCTTCATCTCTTCAGATCGCCGGACAGTAATTGCTTGCCCAAACGTGGTTGGTTGGAACGACCTTGATTTGGCAAAGGCCCTCGGAGAATTAATTGATCGGTCTATCGTTGTTGAAAATGATGCGAACGCAGCTGCATGGGGCGAGAAGCGATTCGGTGCAGGAATTGCGTATCACTCGCTCGTCATGATGACTATAGGTACAGGTCTTGGCGGCGGCTTTATCGATAACAATTCTCTTTTCCGCGGCGCTCACGGCATGGGAGCAGAGTTTGGGCATATTCGTGCTGTTCCGAATGGCCACCTTTGTGGATGTGGAGCGCGAGGATGCTTTGAACAATATGCGTCCGGAAGCGCACTCCTTCGCCACGCACGCGAAGCAATTAATGCTTCACCTGAACTTGCCCGCAATCTTCTTGCACGCGGAAACGGAACTATCGAAGGTCTTACCGGTGCGCATATCACTGCAGCCGCGCAAGAAGGAGATTCGGTAGCAATCGCCGCTTTTGCAACAACAGGTGAATGGATCGGATCGGCGGCGGCAAATCTTGTTGCGGCGTTAGACCCAGAAGCGATTGTTATTGGCGGCGGAGTTGTTGACGCGGGTGAAATTCTTCTTGCGCCTATTCGAGATTCACTGAGACGGCATCTTCCATTTTCTGGGAAATATCCGATTCCATCGGTTGTGGCTGCAACCCTTGGAAACAAAGCTGGCCTCGTTGGCGCAGCAGATCTGGCTGCGCGCTAATTACTCGCTCGGGTATTTCAGGCCAATCTGGCTGCGAATTTCATCCATGCAGGACATGATTGCGAGAGTTTCGTTAAGGCCAAGCAGATCGCTTTCAGTTTTGCCATTATTTAAAAGCTCGCCAAAATAAAGAGCCTGCTCTCGCAGACCGTGACCTTCATATTTTCTTGGAAACTCAATAATCGTCTTATCGCTTCGTATCAGTCGCATTGAAGTAGGGGTGTAAAAGTCACCATCAATCTCGATTCTTGCTTTCGTGCCGATTATGACTGCGGTACACGGTGTCTTGACTTCGAGCGTTGTGTTGATAAGCGCTTGTGATCCCTGTGCAAACTTTAAAACCGCCGAAGTAGTCGCATCAACACCGCTGGCAGTAGGTCTGGAGACCGCCTTCACTGACTCAGGATTTCCAAGAATCATAAATGCGAATGAGAGTGGGTATATTCCTAAATCAAGTAGCGCTCCACCGCCCAACTCCGGTTCGTGTAGTCGAAGATACTTTGGATAGGGAAGTGGTTGTCCATGCTCTGCAATGACCTCAATTACTTCTCCTAATTCTCCGTCGGCGATAAGTTCGCGAATCTTTTTGTAATGAGGCAAATATCGACTCCACATTGCCTCCATGAGAAGCAAATTTCGCGATCGTGCACAATCAATCATCGCCTTCGCCTCGATGGCATTTATTGCAAAAGGTTTCTCAACGAGAACTGGCTTCCCTGCCTCTAGCGCCAGAATGGTGTTGGACGCGTGCAGGGTATGTGGCGTGGCTACATAAATCGCATCAACATCGGTCGCAACGAGTTCTTCATAACTTGCACATGCGTGTGCGCTATAGGGACGAGCAAAGGTCTCCGCTTTCTCTCGTGTTCGAGAGCCGACCGCTGCAATCTGGTGGTCTGTAAATTCAGTGAGATCTTTGGCGAAAGTGCGGGCGATGCCGCCTGTTCCAATAATTCCCCATCGAATGTTTGGCCGTGGCTTCATAGAGCTACCCCATCTTCATCGTCCGCGTCGGGACGAAGTTGCCAAAAGAAAAGTCCGACGCCACCGAGAAGCGCTAGTAAGCCTGGCCAGATATCGAAACCGAGTAGATCGATTCCAAAGAAGCGAACCAGAACGGCATAAAGGGGCCCACCGATAACTCCGACCATTGCAATCCGTTGAGTTCGAGAGAGCGTTGGAAGCGCTTTGTTATCACCCTCATATCTTTCTGCGCCTTCTAACGCATCGAGTTCATCGAGATAACTTGTAGGCGCTGATTCATCAAGAGATAACCCAGAGACAATCGCATCAAATTCTGCATCCACCAGCTCCTGCTGGGAATCTTGGTACACGATCGCACCCGAGAGCACATCGTTAATAAAGGCAAGGCTTGTCTCGACAAGTAGGTCTAGGTCATGATCCAAAGCCACGTTGTGGAAAGATTTTTCGAAAATGACTTCTCGAATATCGACCGAAGAAACATTGTCAATAACGGTTTCAGAATTTGCTGGATCAACGACGTGGTCCTGTATCGAGTAACCAATCATTAGTGGTTGTTCGATCCGCGGCAGATCTGCTCGGACCACACTCCACAGCTTCTGAAGTGAATGGAGCGCTTTTAATGGAGTTCGACCGTAACTGTGCTTTGGGGGATTAGGCATGGCAACGTCAGTGCCGCGCCCACCAACGGAGGGAAGAAAATACTTCAGCAGCGGGACTAATTTCATCATGGGTCGTCGATCGTGAATCGATGGATTGATAAGCATTATTCCTTCGACTTCATCGCCAAATTCAGCAGCAAGCCGAATCGCTAATGCACCACCCATGGAGAATCCAGCGACAAAAACTCGTTCATGCTTGCTTGAAATATCTTCAAAAGTACGTCGCACTTCGTGATACCAATCCTGCCAACGAGTTTGGTTAAGTTCCTCCCACCGTGTGCCATGACCGGGAAGCAACGGCGCTTTTACTGTGTAACCGGCTTGATGAAGTGCTTTCGCCCACGGTTGAATCGAAAGAGTTGAACCTGTAAACCCGTGAATCATCAGAATCGCTACTGACCCACCTTGATATTCAAGGGGCGTTGCGCCTGGAATCACGCTCATACAGGGCATCGTGTCACAAAAGTGGCTAATGGCTCTAAATTAAGGCGGTGGCGTTACGTAGGAAGAGCTCGGTCGTACAGGGCGACAAAGTCGCGTACGGATTATTGAAATCTTTTCTTCTTCCGGTTTTGACCCTTCTCTTCCGGCCTAAAGTTCAAGGACTTCGTCATGTTCCTGCAACGGGTCCGGTCATCATCGCCTCGAATCATCTCTCTTTCAGCGATTCGATTTTTATGCCTCTTGTCGTTCCAAGGAAAGTTACATTTCTTGCCAAGAGTGAATATTTCACTTCACCAGGGCTCAAGGGTTTGGTGAAGAAACTAACTTTTATTGCGCTAGGTCAGGTTCCGGTCGATCGAGCCGGAGGTTCAAGAAGTGAAGCGGCTCTGCTCACCGGACTATCAGTTCTCGCCAATGGTGAGTGCCTCGGCATCTATCCAGAAGGAACTCGCTCGCCTGATGGTCGTCTCTATCGTGGAAGAACCGGGGTCGCGCGATTAGCGATGGAGTCTGGCGCGCCAGTAATCCCGGTTGCGATGTTTAACACAGCTGAGATACAGCCAACGGGGAAAGTTATTCCAAAAATCATGCGCGTGAAGATGACTTTCGGTGAACCGATGTACTTTGAAAATGGTGGTAAATCAACTGATCCCGAATCACTTCGAAAAGCCACTGATCAAATCATGAAGAAGCTTCAGGAACTCTCCGGTCAGGAATATGTAGATATCTACGCTTCCCAGGCAAAAGAGGCGATTGCTGAGGAGAAAAGAAAAAAGCGCGAGGAGAGTGAAAATGATGACGAGGATTAGTCTTGTCATCGCAACGATATGATTAAAGAACTCGCTAATAATTATAAAAAGTCAACGGACGAACTCTTGGATTTGGTTGATTCGCTTGGCAAAGATCAATTAGATGAAAATGTCGGAGATGGTTGGACGCCGCGCCAAGTCATCCATCACTTAGCAGATAGTGAGGCCCAGTCTTACGCGCGATTGAGACGACTTATCGCCGAGCCTGGTTCGATTATTCAAGGCTATGACGAGAATATATGGGCTGCCAATACAACTCTTGGCTATCACAGTGAAGACATTACAAGCGCCGTCGCAGTGTTTACCGCCGTTCGCGAGGCTTCCTATCGACTACTACTTCGCCTTGATGAATCGCACCTTGATAATTCGGGTACGCACACTGAATCTGGGCCGTACTCGGTACGAAACTGGCTCAAGAGTTACACCAACCACCCACTCGATCATGCGCATCAGATTCGTATAGCGCTCAAGCAGTAAAGAGTTGATCAACAGAAATCTGTTTTTACTCTGCTCCAAAAACTTCTCTGCGCTCGGCGATGAATTTGCAGGTTTCGCAGCGTGAGTCGCGAATCGGAGTAGGACCAGAGATCACTTCAATGAAATCTGCGAGGCGCTCCTGGAGGCCCAAGGGGTTGCGCTCAATGGGAAACCAGGAACTGTTGAGATCCAATGCAAAACCAGAATCGGGATCACCTTGGGGTTTCTTCGGCGACCAGACCAAAAGTCCGATAACTGAAACTTTCATGACTTTATTTGATGCAGGATTTTCGAGAGCGAAGGCGTACGCTTCAAGTTGCGGCGAATAGAAAGCGCTCTTGTCATTATCTCGACCTTGGAATTTGCAATCAATGATTCCGTAGGTGCCATCAGTAAATTCCATCAGCAGGTCGTACTTTCCGCGGATGGCGTAAGGAGAGGGTTTGCCGTTGTATTCAATCGGCGCAGATTTAACCCAACCGCCGCGATCGATCACTTTTCCTTCAGGGATTGCAGGATGAAGTTTGGAGGAAGGGGCGCCATGGAAATGACCTTCTTGAAGTGCGGATAACTCGCCAACCAGTGGCATAAAGGAGGGCGCCTTCAGACCGTGGTTGTAGTTAAGCCAGAGACATCGGTGGCAACCATCCCACGAGAATGTGAGATCGCTGGGGCTAATAAAT
>RHAU01000027.1 GCA_010032125.1 Actinomycetota bacterium
ATTACGGATTTTCTTTGCGAAATCAATATGCGCGCCATCTAATTGACGAGTTCGTTCACCAATCCAGAGGAAGTGTGCAGAAACGTCATAAGGAAGGCCAGTACGTGAATCGATCCGTGTGAGAGCCTTTTCGTATTCAAGAATCAGCGCTTCATGACTTGCAAAGAAATCAACAGTCTTGAACTCTTCCGGATTAACGCCGGCCGATCGCATAAAATCAAGAGCGCGGCCAATTTCATTTGCCATCGCTTCGTAGCGAGCGCCAATCGGTGTATCTTTAACAAAACCTTTATTCCATTCATGGACAAGACGTAAATCTGCGAAACGGCCTTCCTTATGACGTTTCTGCACACTTCCTCTGGATTGGTGAACGAACTCGTCAATTAGATGGCGCGCATATTGATTTCGCAAAGAAAATCCGTAATCCGATCGGCGTCAAGCTGGGGCCAAAGACAACTCCAACGCAGGCACTTGAACTCATCAATGTTCTCAATCCTGATCGCGAACCAGGAAGACTAACGTTCATCACTCGGATGGGAGCCGGACAAATTCGAGAGTTACTGCCGCCATTGGTAAAGGCAGTCAATGGTTCTGGCGCTGAAGTTCTCTGGGTCTGCGACCCTATGCATGGCAATACTTATGAGGCGCCGAGTGGATATAAAACTCGACGTTTCGACGATGTCCTCGAAGAAGTTCGCGGTTTCTTTGATGTGCACAATGGATTGGGAACACACCCCGGTGGCATCCATGTCGAATTGACTGGCGATGATGTGACCGAGTGTGTTGGGGGAGGCGCCGAAATTTCTCACGATGACCTTGCCTCTCGATATGAAACTGCCTGCGATCCGCGACTGAACCACACACAATCTCTGGAGTTAGCCTTCTTGGTCGCAGAGATGCTGCGCGACCGCCGCTAAATCTCGCGGTTACTTATTTACGTTCTTAGGCGTAATGTGACGCTGTGCTCACGCGCTCTACTTTCTCTACGCCGATTGGCACTTTGCAACTGATTTCACGCGAACATATTCTCCTTGCATCGGGCTTTGGAACTTATGAATCTCTGCGGGACTCACTCGATGTTGATGAGCGCAATCTTGAAATAAAAAAAGCTTCTCGTATAAAAATTATTACGGATTTACTTGAAGATTATTTCGATGGTGACTTGACCGCACTTGATGGCATTACCGTTCGTCAGCCGGGTGAATCTTTCTCTCAATCGGCTTGGAAAGCGATGCGAAAAGTTCCTGCAGGAAAGACAATTTCGTATGGTGAACTAGCAAAAAAGGCTGGGTCCGCCGAAGCTGTTCGCGCTGCTGGAAGCGCATGTGCGAGGAACTTGATTGCCGTTGTTGTTCCTTGCCATCGCATCGTCAAGACGGGTGGAGCGCTTGGAAATTACGCTTATGGATTGAAAGCGAAAGAGTGGTTATTGCGCCACGAAGGCGCGATCAAGTAATTCACTCAATATTGAACTAGCCCTCTCAATTTCTTCTTGATTAACATCGAGATGGGTCACTAAGCGGATGACAGTAGGTCCTAGCGCGCTGAGAGAAACTCCTTTTTCGCGCGCTTGAGCGGCAAATTCGGATGCCGACACTCGAGCGTCAGAGAGATCGAGAACGACGATATTGGTTTGAACTGTATCCGGATTTACGGTTTGGGGAGCAATTCGATTACATGCTTCTGCAAGCTGTCGCGCATGCTTATGATCAATTGCTAGGCGTGGAATATTGTGGTCAAGAGCGTAATGTCCGGCAGCCGCCAATATGCCAACCTGACGCATTCCACCCCCGTATCGCTTTCGCCAGACTCGGGCTCGACTGACGCGATCTTTGGTGGAGACCATCAAAGATCCAATGGGTGCGCCAAGGCCTTTAGATAGACAAACACTGATGGAATCAACGTATGAGCCAAAATCTTTGAGTGGAACTTGCGTTGCGACATGAGCATTCCAAATTCGTGCTCCGTCGAGATGAAGTGAAATACCTAGTTTTTTACTCTCGCTGCGAAGTCGCTTTATTTCATCGATGGACTGGACTGTCCCACCGCCGAAATTATGTGTATTTTCGATAGCAATCGCAGTCGTTGAGACCAAGTAGGGCCCGGCGTTGGGATGGGCAATCGCCAAGGGATCGTCGGCTCGAAGAAGTCCTCTCTCAGAGGGCCAGGTTCGAGTTGTTATACCGCTGAAGACGGCGGCGGCACCTAATTCCGCGCGCGCGATATGAGACGTGGTTTCGCAGAGAAGTTCTTCACCTGGTGCGACCAACATCCGAATCGCAAGTTGATTTGCAAGAGAACCAGTAGGTGTAAAAAGTGCAGCTTCCATTCCGAACAGTTCAGCAACGCGTTCCTCAAGTGAATTTACAGTCGGGTCGTCGCCGTAAACATCATCGCCCACAGGAGCAGCAGCAATCGCCGCTCGCATCTCAGGAGAGGGACGAGTTACGGTATCCGAGCGAAGATCAATCATCGTTCATCCATTGTTTCATGAAGTCGAGGCTGGACGATAGCAATCATCGCAACCAAAACCAACGTTCCGCCGATGAGAAGTCTCAACGTGATTGGCTCACGACCCAGTGCCACCGAGAAGATAGCTGCAAAGACAACTTCGGTTGTCAGTATGACCGCAACTTTTGTCGCAGAAATTCGAGCCTGTGCCCAGGTTTGTACCACGAAAGCAATTGCAGTTGCAAAAACGGCTGTGAAAATAATGACAGCCCAGACTTGTGAATCTGGTGGGCTCTTAAATCCTTGGATTGAGGTTGGAATCATGCACAAGAGTGCGCAACCAAGAAGTTGCATAACAGTGAGTGCATACGCGTCAAAGTCTTTGCTCCACGTACTTAAGAGCAAGATATGTATCGAAAAGAGTAAGGCAGATAGCAATACAAAGATCTCACCAACTCCAATGGAAAAACCTTTCAGTGAAAGTACTGCGAGTCCAATCGTTGCAATGAGTACGTAGATCCACGCTTCTCTCGATAATTGATGACGAAGAAAGAAATAACCAAGAAGTGGGGTAAGGACCACATAGAGCCCCGTGATAAAGCCAGTGATGGCAGGGGTTGTTCTCTCAAGTCCCAAAGTTTGAAAAATGTAGCCAGAACCTAAAGCCACTCCAATAATCAAGCCTTTTTTAATGAGACGAGGTGTGAATGAACGAATGACTTTTGGGCGCAAGATAATCATTGCCAAAGCCGCGACAACAAAACGCGATGTTAAGAAACTATAGACATCCTGCTGATCCAGAATATCTTTCATCCAGACGAAGGAAATGCCCCACATTGCTGCGACTGCAAGTAGCGCCCACGGAGCAAAGACAACGGACATTTCTATTTCTTATCTCGAATTTTTCGTAGAACAGCGACTTCGCTTCCGTGCTCAGGTTCTTCGCCAGGCGTTTCAAGTATGAGTGGTGCATTTGCTATTGCGGGATGAGCAATGAGTTCTTCGAAGGGTTTTACGCCTATTTCGCCTTTACCTAAATTCTCATGTCTATCTTTGAGCGAACCAAGAACGTCCATCGAATCATTCGCATGAATGAGCTGAATTCGCTCCTGTCCCACAACATCGACGAGTAGGTCAATGGTGGATTTCATCCCACCTTTACTCTTGATGTCATGTCCTGCAGCAAAAACGTGACACGTATCTAGACATACTCCAACTTTTGGATGCCATTCCAGTGCCTCAAAATATTGTGTGAGATCGTCCAGTTTTCTGACGAGTGATTGACCTTGTCCCGCAGTTGGTTCAAGAAGGAGCCACGGATCATCATCTTTCAATGCGCTGAGGATTGGCATCATGCCATCGTGAATCTGTTTCCATGCTTTCTTGATATGTGATTCATCTACAGCCGAACCGGTGTGAATTACCACTCCAAGTGCACCAATATCTCGTCCCCTTCGAAGCGAGTAAGCCGTCGAAGCAAGAGAGTTTTTGTATGTACCTTCGGTCGGAGAACCGAGATTGATAAGGAAGGGAGCGTGAACGTACGTTTCAATATCTAACGCTTCCGCCTTAGAACGAAATGCTGCGTCTGCTTCCGGATTGGGTTCCGGCATTGCCCATCCGCGAGGATTAGATGCAAAGACTTGAATTGCTTCGGCTTTTATTGTGGTCGCATACTCAATCGAGCGCTTTGCCATACCTCCCGATGTTGGGACGTGTGCACCAAGTCGAGGCTTTGCCGTCACTTGTTCACCCTACAGTGACGGTGACAGTAGAACCACGCTTCACTTTGCTACCCACCTTGGGCGCAATATTGGTCACGACCTTCACCTTCTTGGTACCTACTTTCTTCACAGATACCTTCAATTCCAGGCTCTTCAAGGTAGAGACCGCTTTACTTTCGGCCACCCCAAATAGATTTGGAATGAAAACAAATTCGCTGCCTTTGGAAACGACAAGGGTAATCGTGCTTCCTTTATCTGCTTGTCCGGCGGCTGGTGATTGACTAATGACGGCACCTACCGGGAGATCTTCATTAAATACATACCGTGTAGTGACTTCAAAGCCTGCATCACTGAGTTCATTGAGTGCTTGCTCGCCACTCTTACCTTTGTAATCGGAGAGCGCAATCTGCTCGATTCCTGCTGAAATCACGAGATCTACAGTTGTGTCTCGTTTAACTCGTTCGCCAACTTTCGGCGAGGTACGAATGATGTAGCCCTTTGGTATCTCCGATGAGAATTCCTCAATAGTTTCGCCCATAACTAATTTACGTTTTGTAAGCAGGGATTGCGCCGCATCTCTTGTGAGACCAGCAAGATTAGGTACGTCGTATCTCTCCTTACCTTTGGAAACCGTTACATCAACTGTTCCGGTCGGTTCAATTCTCCCGCCGCCTGCAGGATCTGAAGAAATAATTTTTCCTTCGGGAATTTCCTCACTAAATTCCTCTGTCGCAACCTGAATTGCCAATCCGAGATCTTCAAGTTCGGAAGTTGCCTGCTTAACGCTCATGCCTGCAAGCGAAGGAACGACGACTCGGGAACCTGGACCTAGAAATGAATACCAGAGAAATGCACCTATAAGTACAGCGAGGAGCGCGGCGATGGAGCGATTTCTTTTCACTCGCGGTGATGGCTTTCGCTTTGTTTCCGCTGTTTTCTCTCGCTTCACTTCGTCCTCTTTCTTTGGTTCACCACGATTAGATTTAACACGCTCAATGACAGGAGTTCTCTGTCGTGTTCTTGCTCTTTCCTTCCCGGGTTGCTTGATGGGCGCAGGTGGAAGGTCAAGTTCGAGGGAGAGTTGACGACGCCGCGGATCAATTTTTTCTGAGATGGACCGCATTTCATCGAGAAATACAGAACAATCGCGAGGTCTTTTATCGGGATCAATGTCGGTTGCTCGAAGCACGAGCGCATCAATTTCTTGGGGGATTGCAGAATTAAGTGTAGACGGAGCTGGAACACGATCATTGACATGACGTATTGCAATCTGTACCGGATCTTCACCTTTATATGGTTTCTCGCCGGTAAGAAGTTCAAACATCACAATTCCCAATGAGTAGACATCACTTCGCGAATCTGCGATTCCGCGTTGGACCTGTTCGGGGGAGAGATAAGAGACGCTCCCCAAAATGACGCTGGACTCTGCGGTCATCGTGGAACCAAGGAGTGCACCACGGGCAAGGCCAAAATCTGCAATCTTTATTCGACCTTCTTTAGAGACCAGGATGTTTTCAGGTTTGATATCGCGATGAACTATTCCGAGAGCATGCGCCGCAGCTAACGCGCTTGCAACGGGCATCAGTAGCTGAAGAGTTCGTTCAACCCCGAGCGCTCCTTGTTCGTGAAGAAATTCTCGCAGCGTAGAACCTTCCACCAACTCCATGACGATATAGACGCACGGAACTCCACCTTGGTTCCAACCTTGATCTAGAACAGAGACGATATTGGGGTGCGATAAAGAAGCTGCTGCCTTCGCTTCTCGAATAAATCTCTCCACAAATTTCTCATCTTGTGCGAGATGAGGATGCATGATTTTTACAGCAACATGGCGGTCAAGACGAAGGTCAAGAGCTGCATAAATTGTTGCCATTCCACCGGAAGCCACAACTCGAGTGAGCTGATAACGCCCATCAATGACTTCACCGGTCAAATCTGACACGTAGAGATTTTAGATGAAGTACTTCCCATCGATGCGGATAGTGGCGCAATCGCGAGTGTTGTCGCGATTGAAGTGCTCTCTCTCACGCAATTGCCAGATTCTCATCTCAGTTTCTAGATAATCACCATCACGACGAAGCACTCTCTCCAATCCAGTCTCTTCATCGATATCAATCCAAATTAATTGATCAAGAAATTTCCGAACTTGTTTCTGACCTGAACCCACTCCTTCGAGTATTAGCACATTCGGAGATGGCAGCTCAACGGGAGATTGGAATCTGCCTGATAGCCAATCGTATTTTCGGTAAGAAAAGTTCTTACCCAAAGAGACGGGAGTTACTATCGAATGGAGCAAAGTTCTCGTCAATTGCTCGTCGAGAGCTGATTCCCAGCCACCATACAAATCATCCATGTGGATGGTAAGGACTGACTCGTGAAGATAGTGCCCAGAAATCCTTGATGCCAAAGTGGTCTTTCCGCCACCGGCCGGACCATCAATAGAGATGATTCGAGAATGCGAAGAACGTCTCTCGCCGCTTTCTATTTTTTCAATAATGTTGATTAACGAAAGATTTGTCATCTCTTCAGTCGAGTCCATCTCAACCAACCAAAGCCTG
>RHAU01000028.1 GCA_010032125.1 Actinomycetota bacterium
CATCTCTTGGCGGGCACATCCAGATAGTTATCAGGCTCATCAAGAATCAATACTTCTTCTGGTCCGCTCAGAAGGACTTCAAGAACTAACTTCTTCTGCTCACCACCAGACAGTGAGTTCACTTCACGGTGTGCTACTCGCTCAAAGGTCTTTCCAAGAGCGTGTGAGCATGCAATATCCCATCGAACTTCTGCGTCATAGCCGCCAGCGTCGCCCCAATCAGAGAGCGCTTGGGCATAGTCCAGTTGTTCTCGCTCGGCATCATTGGCTTGCATTGCTTTTTCGGCGTTCGCAAGTTTCTCTGCAGCAATTCTAATTTTCTCTGGCGAAACTGATACGAGTAAATCTCTCACCGTTGATTCATCGCGAATCGATCCAATGAATTGGCGCATGACACCAAGTCCGCCCGTGACGATGATCTGTCCTTCATCGGGTGAAATATCACCCGCGATCATTCGAAATAGCGTTGTCTTTCCTGCGCCGTTAGGGCCGATGAGTGCGACTTTGGCGCCATCACCTACTCGAAATGAAACATCATTGAGAAGCACGCGCCCATCTGAAAGTGCATATTCAATACCGGCAACATTGATCTGTCCCATCTAGTCCTCATCGCGTCTGCGAATAGTGACCGCAGCACGCGCCTCTAATTCTGAATCTGCTGGATAATCCACTCCAATCAAGGTAAGACCACGTGCAGGAAAAACTAAGCTCTCACTCACGCGCACTTTATTTTCCAAAACTTCTGCCATCCACGTCGGTTCAAACCTACCTTCACCAACACACACAGCGGCACCCACTAAATTTCTAACCATCGAATAGCAGAACGCATCCGCGCTCACATCTGCAATAAGCGTTCCCTTGTCATCTCTTCGCCAAGCAAAAGTCTCGAGGCGACGAATCGTCGTCCCAACTCCGCCGGTTTTGCAGAACGCCGCGAAGTCATGTTCTCCCAACACTTTTCTGCTTCCTTCATTCATTCGCTCCACATTAAGTTCTCGATACCACGGTGCAACATCGAGTCGATCCAACGGTGGAATCAAGCGATTTCCGTCGACAATTTTGTAGATATAACGGCGGCGAAGCGCTGAAAAGCGCGCGTGGAAGTACGGTGGCGCGGGAGTGATGTTGTTTACGCGAATATCTTCATTGATCATCCGGTTGATTCGATAGGTAAGTTCTTCGCACTGCCATTCTTTGCCATATCGATCTCTCTCTGGAATATCGAAATGGGCTACCTGGCGCGTCGCATGAACTCCAGCATCAGTTCTGCCGGCAACGACTAACTCAATGGAATTTCTTGTAAGCCCTGCGAAAGATTCTTCTAGAACTCCCTGCACAGTTCGTTGATTAGGTTGTTTCGCCCAACCGCTGAATTGAGTGCCGTCATAACTAAAATCAATCCGAAAACGAAGAAACCCACTCTCGGGATTGAGAGTGGGTTCCATCGCAATAAATTTTCTGAGTTACTCAGCCTTCTTAGCTGCGGCCTTCTTCTTTGGCGCGGCTTTCTTTGCTGTCTTCTCAGCCTCAGCAACAACTTCTTTCTTTGCAGGTGTTCCTTCGGAGATAACTTCGATGACCGCCATAGGAGCGCTATCGCCCTTACGAGGACCAATCTTGGTAATTCTGGTGTAACCACCATTGCGCGATTCGAAGCGTGGACCGATCTCAGTAAAGAGAGTATGTACGACGCTCTTATTTGAGATTTCAGCCATTACTTGGCGACGAGCAGCAAGATTGCCCTTCTTCGCCTGTGTAATCAACTTCTCTGCAAATGGTCGGAGACGACGGGCCTTTGCTTCAGTGGTGCGAACTTTGCCATTCTCAAAGAGTTGCTCTGCAAGAGTGCGAAGCAACGCTTTTTCATGTGCAGGGCCGCTGCCGAGGCGTGGACCTTTTGTTGGACGTGGCATGGTTTTCTCCTTCTATTCCGTTACCTATGCCTGATCGTCAACGAGATCGTCGTTAACGCCATAGTTCTGATGCTTTGTTGGATCAAATCCGACTGGTGAATCCTTCAGTTGAAGACCCATCGAGGTGAGTTTCGCCTTTACTTCATCAATCGATTTTGAACCGAAATTACGGATATCGAGTAGATCTGCTTCGCTGCGGGAGAGAAGTTCTCCAACGGTGTGGATTCCTTCACGCTTCAAGCAGTTGTAGGAGCGGACTGTCAGGTCTAGATCTTCGATAGGAAGAGCAAGATCTGCAGCAAGTGCAGCGTCCTGAACAGATGGACCAAGATCGATACCTTCTGCTGAGTAATTCAATTCGTGTGCAAGTCCGAAGAGTTCAACAAGTGTCTTTCCAGCGGATGCAACAGCATCGCGAGGAGTGATCGAACGCTTTGTCTCAACATCAATGATGAGGCGATCAAAGTCGGTTCGTTGTTCGACACGTGTTGCTTCAACTTTGTATGTCACGCGAAGGACTGGTGAATAGATGGAGTCAACCGGGATTCGGCCGATTTCTGCACCCACTTGCTTGTTCTGAACTGCGGAAACGTAACCGCGGCCGCGCTCGATCGTAAGTTCGATTTCAACATTTGCTTTGCTGTTCAACGTAGCAATGTGAAGATCAGGATTATGAACTTCAACGCCTGCTGGAACGGCGACATCAGCACCAGTGATGGTTCCAGAACCGCTCTTGCGAATGTAAGCAACGGTTGGCTCATCGTTATCTGAGGAGATGACGAGGTTCTTGATGTTGAGGACGATATCGGTGAGATCTTCCTTGACGCCTTCCAAAGTGGTGAACTCATGAAGCGCGCTTGCAACTCGGATGCTTGTGACAGCAGCTCCTGGAATGGATGAGAGCAAGGTACGGCGGAGTGAGTTTCCAAGGGTGTAACCGAAACCTGGCTCAAGCGGTTCGATAATGAACCGTGAACGATTCTCGTTTACTACTTCCTCGGTCAGTACGGGACGTTGTGCAATGAGCACGCTATTCCTCCATTGTCTTGAGAGATCCGCTATTTGATCTCTCGGTCGTGACTGGTTATTTAGTTGTTAGTTCTGGCCAAGTAGTTCTTACTTGGAGTAAAGCTCAACGATGAGTTGTTCTTGAACTTGAGTATCAATCACTGCGCGGGTTGGGGCGCCGTGAACGATGATGCGCATCTGTGATGGCACAACTTCAAGCCAAGCGGGTACCGACTTCTCACCAAATTCAGCGCTTGCCACGATGAATGGTGTGAGGTCTTGGGATTTTGCACGAACATCGATGATGTCGAATTGGCTGACGCGGAATGAAGGAATATCAACCTTCCTTCCATTTACCAAAATATGTCCGTGGCGAACGATCTGTCGCGCCATGTCGCGGCTCTTTGCAAAGCCTGCGCGATAGATAACGTTGTCGAGGCGTGACTCGAGAAGAATCAAGAGATTCTCACCAGTCTTACCTGAAAGACGTGTTGCTTCGGTGTAATAGTTTCGGAATTGTTTTTCGAGAACACCGTAAATACGTGCGCATTTCTGCTTTTCACGCATCTGAAGTAAGTACTCGGATTCCTTTGCACGTCCGCGACCGTGTTGTCCTGGTGGATAAGGACGAGATTCGATCGGGCACTTTGGTCCATCGCACTTCGAGCCTTTGAGGAAAAGCTTCACTTTCTCGCGACGGCAGCGCTTGCAGTCTGCTCCAACATAACGGGCCATGTTTTTTTCCTCCTCCTTATACTCGACGTGGTTTCGGTGGACGGCAGCCGTTGTGAGCAAGTGGCGTGACATCAGAGATGGCGCCAACTTCTAGACCAGCTGCTTGTAATGAACGGATTGCAGTTTCGCGACCAGAGCCTGGGCCCTTCACGAATACATCTACTTTCTTCACGCCATGCTCTTGAGCTTTTTTCGCAGCAGCTTCAGCGGCGAGTTGTGCGGCGAATGGCGTTGATTTACGTGATCCTTTAAATCCAACTTGGCCAGATGAAGCCCAGGCAAGGACTCCTCCGGTTGGATCAGTGATCGAAACGATGGTGTTGTTAAAAGTGCTCTTGATGTAGGCGTGGCCAAAAGCAACGTTTTTCTTCTCTTTCTTACGTGGCTTTGCTTTTGCCTTAGGAGCGGCAGCAGTAGCGGCTGCTGGTTTTGCTTTAGGTGCGGCCATTACTTGGTCTCCTTCTTCTTACCTGCGATTGCAACGCGTGGTCCCTTACGGGTACGTGCATTCGTATGTGTGCGCTGGCCGCGAACTGGCAGACCTTTGCGATGACGAATTCCTTGGTAGCACTGAATATCCACTTTGCGACGGATATCAGATGCGATCTCACGACGGAGATCACCTTCGATCTTGTAATTCGCTTCGATAAATTCGCGAAGCTTGATCAGATCGGGTTCTTGTAAATCCTTGACTCGGATATCAGGTGAGATTCCCGTTGCAGCAAGAGTTGCTTTCGCACGGGTTGCACCGATTCCGAAGATATATTGAAGCGCGATCTCAAGCCGTTTTTCACGCGGCAGATCGACGCCAACAAGACGTGCCATTACATACCTTTTCCATAATCTGAAAGTCCTCCGCGACGCTTCCGGATTAACCGGCTCCCGCTTTCAGACAGGAGGTCGATGACTTTCGCCATCGTTACGCCACGCGTACTAGTTATTTAGTTGTAACGCCGAGGTGTTAACCCTGGCGCTGCTTGTGTCGAAGGTTGTCGCAAATAACCATGACGCGACCATTGCGACGTACGACTTTGCACTTGTCGCAAATCTTCTTCACGCTCGGTTTAACTTTCACGACCAAACTCCTTACTTGTACCGGTAAATGATTCGACCTCGAGTGAGGTCGTATGGACTCAACTCCACAATCACACGATCTTCAGGAAGGATGCGAATGTAGTTCTGTCGCATCTTCCCGCTGATGTGCGCGAGGACTTTGTGTCCATTAGTGAGCTCGACGCGGAACATCGCATTCGGTAGGGCTTCAGCAACAGTGCCTTCGATTTCGATCGCACCGTCTTTTTTCGCCAAGCGTCTACCTCTTTTAATTTCCGTATTGAGCCCTCATTTGGGCAGAGGGCGAGTTTAGGCAAGCCCCCTGGAAAAGGGAAATTCGGGGTCTGCGCTACAGGCCAACGGCGCGAATGACCCCGAGGGCAAAGGCGCCGCAGACCAGCCAGGCTCCTAGTCCAAGGAGGAGTGGCCGTGAGCCAAGAGCTTTGATCTGAGCCCACTTCACGCCAAGACCCATCCCGAAAAGTCCGAGTGAGAGAAAGATTTTTGATGTTTCTTTTCCAAAGGTGATGACATCACTTGGAAGTGAAAGAAGATTAACGAGGATTGCACATGCAACAAATCCCAGAACAAAGGTAGGTGTTGCACTCTTCAACGAGCGCTTTTCTGTTGAACCGATAGAGAGAAAAAGCATGAGTGGAACGAGTAACACGACGCGCGTCAACTTTACGATGACTGCGGAGTCGAGAGCCTCTGGACTCATCAATGATGCGGTTGCAATTACCTGTCCAACGTCATGTACTGCTGCACCAATCCATGCGCCTGCTGTCGCATCACTCAGACTGAATAACGTGGCAAGTGGTGGAATAACAAAGACGGAGAGAGTTCCGCACAAAGCAACGATGGCAACTGCATAAGAAACATCGCGCTCTTCACTTTTTCGCGTGGAGCTGATGGCAGCGATTGCTGTTGCGCCGCATATAGCAAATCCGCCACTCAACAGCGTCGCAAGAGAGTCATTAAGTCCCAAACGCTTCGCTGTTGCGCGGATACCCAAGAAAACTACGCTCACAATCACAACGACAGCAATAAGGCCGCGAGGACCGACTTCCTGAAACTTATCGATAGAAATTTGGAATCCCAAAAGGATGACTCCAATTCGTAGGCAGCGTTTAGCTGCAAATGTTGCAGCCTCTTTTCCTTCTGCACGCCACCCAATCGTGTTGGCTATAAGTAATCCGAGAATCATCGAGAGAAAAAGCGGAGAGATAGCGCCTTGTATCCGATTTATGGAATAGGCAATGGCGACAGCAATCGAAATAAATGAAAAGTATCGGAGATTGGTCGCAGTTAATTTCATGCAAATACTTCAATATCGAGTTTGGTGGACCATGAGTTGAGATCTGCGATGACGGCATCAGCAAGTGAGATTTCATGATCATCGATTTTCATAGGATGAACACGTTTTTCTCCGGGTACTCGACCACCAGTTTCGCGTATCTGGTGAGTGATTAAATTGAAATCGTCGTACGAGGCAGAATCACCGAGATCACTTGGGTCAATCGTGATGACAGTGTGCGAAATCGATTGGGGTTTTACATCATCATCAGAGCGGAACATGTCGGGAACAGCGGTCGATAAAGAACCGCCGCTAATACCTGCCGAAAGCGCTTCAACCATTAAACCAAGCGCAAATCCTTTTGCTCCTCCAAGAGGAGCGAGCATTCCTTTCAAAGCAGCCTGGGCATCTGTAATGGATTCACCTTTCTCATTGACTGCCCAACCTTCAGGAATTGAACCACCGCTCTTTGCGGCGGCTGCGATTTTTCCACGAGCAACTGCTGACGTTGAAAGATCAATAATCATCGGTTTCTTCGATGGAATACCCGCGGCGATAGGGCTTGTGGAGAGTAATGGTGAATTTCCCCCCACTGCTGGCATGACAGCAGGACCATTTGTAAAAATCATCGAGATCTGACCTGCATCGAGTGCGGGATATAGATAGACACCAAGCGCACCA
>RHAU01000029.1 GCA_010032125.1 Actinomycetota bacterium
CCAATCGATCCAGAGGGCCAGGAATCGTCGCCCATAACCAGCGCGGCTCAACTCGTTACGCATGGCAGAACCCTAGGGCCCGCAAGTCGAAACATGGCTGTAACAGAGCAGTTATGACTTTTTCACCGCACCGGCTTAGGTTTACGCCATCGAATCGGGCTCATCGTCGAGTCCACACCAAGGTTCAAATCCAGGAGAACCATGTTTAAGAATCCAACCGAGTTACTCAACTTTATAAAGAAGGAAAATGTTGCGCTCGTTGATGTTCGCTTCATAGACCTTCCCGGCATTCAGCACCATTTCAATGTGCCAGCAGCGCAATTCACGGAAGATGTCTTCAAAGATGGATTGATGTTTGACGGTTCCTCAATTCGAGGATTCCAATCAATCCACGAATCAGATATGAAACTTCTTCCCGCTCCTGAGACAGCATTCGTTGATCCATTCCGTAAAGAGAAAACTCTTGTCGTCCACTTCTCAGTAGTAAACCCAGATGACAATTCACCTTATTCGCGTGATCCTCGCCAGGTTGTCTCGAAGGCAGTGGATTACATGAGATCGACCGGGATTGCTGATACCGCTTTCTTCGCACCGGAAGCAGAGTTCTACGTCTTCGATCGCGTTCGCTACCAGACAGGTATGAATACCGGCTACTACGAAGTTGACTCTTACGAGGGCGCTTGGAATACCGGAATCGTCGCAGATCCAGATGGAACTCCTAACCGCGGATACCGGACACGTATCAAAGGTGGATATTTCCCAGTATCACCAACGGATCAATTCGCTGATCTTCGCGATCGCATGGTCATCAACTTGGAAAGAGTGGGACTTTCAGTAGAGCGAGCCCATCACGAAGTTGGAACTGCAGGACAGATGGAGATCAATTACCGTTTCAACGACATTCTTCATGCCGGCGATGATTTGATGAAGTTCAAATACGTCGTTCGCAATACTGCATGGGAAGCCGGCAAGACTGTGACATTCATGCCAAAACCACTCTTCGGCGACAACGGCTCTGGAATGCATTGCCACCAATCTCTCTGGAAAGATGGCAAGCCGCTGTTCTGGGGCGATGGATATGCGAATCTCTCAGATGTTGCACGTTGGTATATCGGTGGACTTCTCAAGCATGCCCCATCGCTTTTGGCGTTTACCAACCCGACAGTGAATTCATACAAGCGCTTAGTTCCTGGATACGAAGCGCCAGTGAATCTTGTCTACTCGGCTCGTAACCGTTCGGCATGTATTCGAATTCCGATTACCGGTTCAAGTCCGAAAGCAAAGCGCATCGAATTCCGTTGCCCAGATCCTTCCTCAAATCCTTATCTCGCATTCTCTGCGATTTTGATGGCAGGTCTTGATGGAATCACCAACAAGATTGAACCACCAGCGCCAGTAGATAAGGATCTTTACGAATTGCATGGCGATGAGAAGAAATCAGTTCCACAGGTTCCAGGTTCTCTTGATGCCGTAATCACCAGCCTTGAGAAGGACCATGAGTTCCTCACTCGCGGCGGTGTATTCACAGAAGATCTCATCAGCACCTGGATTGACTGGAAGAGAAATTCTGAAATCGATTATGTTCGTCTCCGACCACATCCAGCGGAATTCGAACTTTATTTCGATATTTAAAGAGTCAAAAAAAGAACGGGGCTCGCCACAAGCGGGCCCCGTTCTTTTTTTCTGGAATTACAGAAGTGCGCGTAACCGCTCTGCAAGGGGCGGATGCGTGTAATTAAACGCAACATAGGCAGGATGTGGCGTTAGATTTGCAAGAGAATCCTTCGCTGTCTTCTCTAAGGCTGTTCTCATTTCCTTTGCAGAATAAGTGATCTTTCCAAATTGATCGGCATCAAACTCATTTTTGCGTGAAAGTGAATTATTTAGAAGTCCTAGAAGCAGATTCAAAGGTCCAAGGAGGATAAAGAAGGTGATGGCTGATAGATGGAAACTCGACTGCTCCGCACCGAGGGCGGTTGAAAGTTGCTCGTATTGAAGAAGCCAGCCAAGGAGTGCAAATATGGCAAGTGTTTGGAGAATCGACATGATAAACATCGCGAGAGTGTGCTTGCGCTTGTAGTGACCGATTTCGTGGGCCAGAACGCCAACAACTTCTTTCGTCGTTAACTTCTCGACAAGAGTATCGAAAAGCACAATCATCTTACTTCTGCCCAGGCCTGAGAAGAACGCGTTTGCCTTCGTCGATCGTTTGGAACCATCCATCACAAAGAGTCTCGTGAGCGAGTAACCCTGGCTTTGGCAGTATTCAGTGATAGCAGTTTTTAATTCGCCTTCGGGAAGCGGGGTTAATTTATTAAAAAGCGGCAGAATTAAACGTGTTCCGAACATAAACGTGAATAGAGAGAAAGCGGCAACGAGTAACCATCCATATAGCCAGAATTTTTCAGCAAAGTTGACATACAACCAGATGATGAGTGCCAAGACGGGACCGGCGACGACAACGGATACAAGCGTTCCCTTAATCAGATCAAGGAGAAATGTTCGCGGAGTCACTTTATTGAATCCGAAACGTTCCTCAATCGAAAAGATTGAATAGAGATTGAATGGCAGTTCTAATGCACTTGATATGACGGATAAGGCGGCCAGAAAAATGAGAGAGAGGAGAACGGTATTGGAAGTAAATCCGCGTACCCAGGAATCAAGAGCAGCTAGCCAGCCTTGAGTTAGAGCAAGAATGGTTACGGCAGTCATCAGTGAGGAAGAAATCAATCCCAAGCGGTATTTCTCGTATCCGTAATTGATGGAGGTACTTCGTTCCTTTTCATCGTATAGATGAGCGACCTCCGCAGGAATCGGCGCATGCGCACGACTTTGATTGAGGTAATCAAGGAGAGATTCGATAACAAAGACAAGTACGACTATTGCCACGACGACAGTGAGGAGCATATTCACAGGGTAATAGATACCATCGGCTCATGTGCCGATTGATGGCGTTTGCATCGTTGACGGAGACCACGCTCCCCTCATTTGTTGGTAAGGAATTCCCAGAATTCGTAGAGTTATCTAAGGCCCATCGAGATGGTTGGGGCCTTGCTCTCGCATCTCGTGAAGGGGCGCGGGTGACGAAGACCTCTCAATCTGCTGCTGAAAGTCCTTCGTTTACAGATACTGTTTTTAGCCAGACAAGTAGCGCAGGACTACTTCACTTTCGATGGGCTTCACCTGGCCTTGAGGTAACCGATAAGAACTCGCATCCATTTCACTACGGTGATATCGCGATGATTCACAATGGTGCCGTTACGCCGTATGAATCGCTCATTCCAAGAATTGATTCAGAACTTCTTACGCTACGTAATGGTGATACTGACAGTGAACTGTATTTTCTCTTTGTTTTGACCATGATTCACAGGAGCAATTTCCTTGATGGGGTGCGCGCAGCGATCCGTACAATCAAGTCCGAGTTCGACTACAGCAGTATAAATTCCATGTTCTTTAACAATGACTATCTTGTAGTGGTTTCGGAGCACAACCTCAATCGAATTCCTGCTGAGGGCAAAGAGGATTATTATGAGTTGCGCTATCGCCTCACAGATGAAGGCATCGTCGCCGCTTCTTCAGGATGGAAGCAAGACGGTTGGAAACTCTTAGAGAATCATCAGTTGTTGATCTATGATCGAAAAAATAAGTCACACACTCTTGAAAGCATCTGATCGCCTTTCGCTCAAAACCACGATAACAACGCCCACGATGACGATGAGTCCGCCTATCGCGTAGTTTCTAGTTATTCGTTCATCTCGGAAGAGGGCCCCCAGAGTCACCGCAATAACCGGATTTACATATGCGTACGTTGCTGTTAACGCCACCGGAGCATGAGAGACAAGCCAGAGATATGCGCTGTAAGCAATCATTGATCCGAAAATAACGAGATACCAGAACCAGAACCAAGACGATGGCGACGCTGTTTGAAAATCTTTGAGGCTCTCACCTTTGACTAGCCCTGCAATCGAAAGCGATACCCCTCCCGCCAACATCTCGTATGCGGTAAAAACCAAGGCATTTTTAGGTAGTGGGAATCGAGGTGCGAGATATGTGCCTAATGCCCATCCGATATTTCCAATCAGCACCATAAACATGAAGAACACAACGGTTCCAGAACTCTCTCCGCTCACCGCTTGAATACTTCCGGGTTTGAGAAGTAGTGCTACCCCGAGAAAACCCACAATCACACCTAGCCATGCTTTCTTTGATGGCGATTGGCCTGAGATAGTTTTAAAAATTGAAATCCACAACGGAAGCGCTGCAATGATAAGTGCAACGACGCCGGAGGGAACATGAACTTCGGCGACTGCAACATTTCCAAGTCCAAAGCCGAGAACCACCGCACCCATGATGACTGATGTGCGAATTTGAGGAGCTGGAATTGTTATTTCCTTCAAACCACTTTTCACAACGATGAGAATTGCCAGCAATATTCCAGCGGTGAGAAATCGAATTCCCATCGCCAAGAGTGGTGGCATCGTTTCAATCACATACGCGATGGCTATATATGTCGAACCCCAGATGATGTACACAGTCCATAACGCGCCCCACATTTGCGCGGTACGCGATTGAGTCGGCACCTCCATAATCTAGCGGTAGGGTTGCGAATCTATGTCTCGTACGCCATTTGATCATCTTCCGGTCGTTGACCCGGGCACGCCGGATTTGCGATCAACGAGGCAATTTATTTTCTGGATAGGAAAAAATCAGCGTCGCATCATCGCTACTGGTACATTTTTTGGAATCCTTAACTTGCTCTGCGTCGCGGTCATGCCAGGAATTCTCGGTAGAGGCATTCAAGCAATTGCTGATGAAGCGCCGGACCAATTGAGAATTTGGGTACTGGTCGCACTTGCGGTTGGAGTACTTCAGGCCTTTGCCGGAATCATGCGCCACAGGCGAGCTGTTGGAAGCTGGATATCTGCTGCGACTCGACTACAACAACTCATCGTTCGCAAAGCAGTGGATTTAGGCGCAGACCTTCCGCGGCTGATTTCAACTGGAGAAGTCTCCGCTATTAACTCCAATGATGTGGAACGAGTCGCTCGCCTTTACGACTTGATTCCTCGTTTGGCCGGCGCAATTGTCACTTTCTTCTTCGTTTCAGGATTACTCATTTCTTCCTCGCCAACTCTCGGATTGATGGTTGTTATTGGCGTCCCACTACTGAGTTTGATCATTGGACCAATCATCAAGCCACTCCAGAAGAGAGAGTCAACCCAACGAGAGAAACTCTCCCATTCCTCTTCCCTTGCAGCAGATACTGTTGCCGGACTTCGAATTCTCCGTGGAATTGGCGGCGAAGAAACTTTCCTAAGGCGCTTTCAGAACTCCTCGCAACAAGTCCGCGCCGCTGCAGTGCGGACCGCAAAGATGCGGGCCTTGCTCGATGGTCTTCAAATCATTCTTCCCGGAACGCTTATTGTGGGCGTGATATGGGCAGGTGGAACACTGGTCGCGCAAGGTGATTTAAAAGTTGGAGAACTCTTGGCCTTTTACGGGTACAGCTCATTTCTTATGATCCCTCTGCAAATTCTGACTGAATCTGCGCAACGAGTGACGTCAGGAACCGTTGCAGCCAGACGCGTGATGCGCCTGCTGAGTTCCGAATCGCTGGAAGAGTTTGGAGGCGATGAATTCCCAGAAGCATTCACTGAAATCCTTGATAGCCAATCAGGAATCAATATCAGACGTGATGAACTGCTTGGAGTGGCATGTGACAACTCTCTCGATGCAGATGAGATTGTCGATCGACTCGGCGGTTATGCTGAAAGTTCGACCGTCATGGTGGATCGAATCGCGCTGAGTTCATTCTCCGAAAATTCAATTCGAACACATATATATTCGCAGGAGAAAGAACCGGCACTTCTCTCCGGAACGATAAGCACCCACTTTGCAGTCCCGCATTCAAATCGAATAACTATCGACCAAGCCCTCAATGCCGCTTCAGCCCACGATGTACTGGATTCTCTTGATGGGGATGGTTATTCAGCCGAAGTTGTTGAGCGCGGACGAACACTTTCCGGAGGACAGCGTCAGCGTTTATCTCTTGCTCGCACTCTATTCGTCGACGCGCCCATCACCATCTTGGATGACCCAACGAGCGCCGTCGATGCTCACACTGAAGCGCGAATAGCCGAGCGACTCCGGTGGTAACTCAATAACTCGGGATACAAATCGCTCTCGTAGAGAAGAGAGAACAAATTCGCCAAGGATGGAGGCTCGTACCTTCGTTCCGTAAACAAATATCGCCTGAAAAATTAAGGCGGTAGATACAACCAAAATCGTTGTTGTGAGGGAGACATCACTCGCGTTCTTCTTCAGGCTATCGAGTAAGTTTCCAAATGCACGGGGCGGCACTAATGCTGCCGTGGTTGTTAAAAGTTGAAGTGCTGCCACTGCAAAGAATCCCCATCGATGTGCCCAAAGTAAGGTCCACATCTCCTTGTTTACGGTCGACTCCGCAGCGATGGGAAGACGATTTGCCGAACGGGCTAAACCAAAATCCTTGGGCAGCCTTTCGGTTGTACGTGGTGGCGCAGAATAAGCATTTGCTGGAAGTACCGATTCGTCGGTTGGCCGCGGGAATTTTCTCATTCGCCTCGCACCACCAGTAATCGATAATCGCTACTTCGCAATAACAGTTCCTGATGAGTGCCCTCATCAATTTTCTTTCCGCCGATCA
>RHAU01000030.1 GCA_010032125.1 Actinomycetota bacterium
CAGGTTTTGCTTTCGATCATCCACATTTAGCGCCAGCAGTTACGCAACTGATAAGTCACGAATAACGGCTAAGGCGGCCTTACGGCCCGAGAGCAATGCGCCTTGTTGAGAAGGAGTAGCTCGCCAATCGCCAGCCAGATATAGACGATCTGAGATTCGCGATTCTTGAACTAGATCTTGGCCGGCGCCATGGAACGGCAATGAGTAAGGGATTCGGACCTCCTTAAGAAATTCCCAGCGGCGAGCATCGCGGTGCCAGATGAGTTTCAATTCGCCATTTAATTCATCTCTTTGCAGCGGAGCCAAAGTTGTGGTTGCAACAAGACTCTTGCCCGCGGGTGCGTAATCCTTTGCGCTGTTGGAGATTACGACAGAGTTAATGACGGGACTGTTTTTGCGAACTCGCAAGTAGGAAGATTCGATCTCGCCTTCATCGATAGCGTGATAATACGTGACAGAAGAATTCATATGAGGTGGTGTCTTGCCAAGGAGAAGTGAAGCCGAGATTGGATCAGTAGCGATGATGACTGCGTCACAATCAATTTTGCCTACGGTAGTAGTCACTCTTGTGCTCTCTATTTTTCTGACCGTAGTCGAGAGTTGAATCGACAATTCCCTAGCAAGTAATTCCGGTAGCCGTGCAACACCGCCTCGTGGAACGCCTGGATTGCCTCGGAGGAACCAATGAATCAATTCTCTCGCCATCCGATTAGAAATTTCACTTGGGTCACTTAAGACCACGCCAGTAAGAAAAGGTTCTAGAACTTCACTATACAAACGGCCGCAATCTTGCATCGCTGCACCAAATGAGATGTCTTCACTGTTTCGAATCAGGTACCGCAGAAATTTCAATTTCTCTCGAATAGTTCCGCTCTTTGGCGATATCGAATCTCGAATGAACCTTAAATCTTGGCGAAAATCACCGACCAGAATTGTCGAGCGCTCACCGATAACTTCTACTCCCTTAGGGATATTTTGAATCTCTAAATCCTTTACGATGCCCGTGTCCTGAAGTTCGGCGTATTGCGGATTGATGACTTGAAATCCGTGATCGAGTAAGTATCCGTGGAATCTCTCCGTCGCTACTCGTCCGCCTACGCGATCGCCCGCTTCAAGAACTTTTACTTCGACATTATGCCGGTGGAGTATTCGGGCTGCGTTGAGACCGGCTAACCCTGCGCCAATCACCACCACTGTTGCCGACATTAATAACTAACCAATTCTGCGAGCCTGATCCAAAATTTCAGCAACGGCGAGCGCCTGGCTTCGAGTCACCGGCATCGACTGACCAGCGAGCAGCGCATCCTTAACTGCGCTGTAGAAAGCTGCATAGTTTCCTGGAAGAGCCGGATAGCCGAAACTCTTCTCTCCGGCGATTACTCGCGCTTCTGAAGTCACTGCCGTTGCATCGCTCCATTCTCCTCCGATAGGGCGATAGCCTTTTCGAAGCAGGTCTTCTTGTTTATCGAGCTGGCTAAAAATCAATGTTCCTTCGGTGGTATTGAGACGCACTCGAGGGCCGGGGCTACCAATCACCGCACTAGCTGCAAGATAAGAATCTACGCCACTTTCGTGCTTGAGTGTAAGGACTACATCATCATCGGCTCCGCCTCGAACACTTTTTATTGAGGCATGTGAAAGTTGCGCTGGTCCGAAAAGATGAAGCGCTATTGCAACAAGATGTGTTTGTAGATCGAGTAACAATCCTCCCCCGCTTTCTGGATCAACATTTTCCCGCCAAGCCCCGGGATTGAGAACTGGTCGATAACGTTCAAAACGAGATTCGTAGCGAATCACCTCGCCTAATTCACCGGTTGATAGCGCTTTCTTGATTGTTAAAGTATCGCTGTCCCATAGTCGGTTGAAAAAAACAGTTACTGGGACGCCACGACTTTCCGATAAATCAAATATTTCTGCGGTTTCATAGTAATCGCGACCCATCGGCTTATCGACAACGGTGGGAATCCCGGCATCCAACGCCATTCGGGCGTGCGTTGCATGCACGTCATTGGTAGAGGCAACAACGACAAGATCCAAATTCTCTGCAACTAATTCCTCAACAGAATTAACTACGACGGCACCCGGGAAGTCATCATGAACCTGACCTTTGCGTTCAAGTGAACGAGCGCACACCGCAGCGATCTCAAAGCCCGCCCCAAGGAGATTAGGCGCATGGAAATAACGACCGGCAAGTCCGTAACCAATGATGCCGGCGCGCATGAGTCGAGTTTAGTTAGCCATATCCTTTAATTTCGAAGGCCACCAGATCTTTGGACCAATAACTCGTACAAGAGCCGGCACAAGCAGTGATCGGACAACTATCGTGTCGAGCAGAACACCAAACGCGACAGCAAAACCAATCTCCGCCAAGAAGACCAGTGGCAGGACGCCAAGAACACCAAAGGTCGCGGCCAAGACAACACCTGCGGACGTGATAACACCGCCAGTTACGGTGAGACCTTTGATCATTCCAGCGCGGGTACCGATTTTCTGCGCCTCTTCGCGAACACGTGTCATCAAGAAGATGTTGTAATCAATGCCCAACGCCACCAAGAAGACAAAGGCGAATAACGGGAATGAGGCATCAGTGCCTGCAAATCCAAATACATATTCGAATACAAGGGCGCACACTCCAAGTGTTGCCAAGAACGAAAGGACGACGGTGACGAGAAGCAGACCCGCTGCAAAAACGCTACGGAGCAAGAGTCCAAGAATGATCGCGATGAGAATCAAGACGATTGGGATGATGACTCGATTATCGCGACGGGACGATTCGTCAATGTCGTAATTAACAGCACTTTGTCCGCCGACCAGGATTGAGCTATCAATTTTCTTTACTGCTTCACGGATCACAGGAATGGATTCGCGCGCTTCTTTAGAATCAGGAGCAACTGAGAGAGTGGCATAAAGAAGTGCCTTACCGTCGACAATAAGAACCTCACTCGTCGGTTGTTGCGTTACTGGATCTTTCGCAAAAAGCGGCGCTACTTGTGCAACATTGGGAAGCGTCTTAACTGCGGCACTGACAGTTGCAATATCTGCCTGATTCACAATGATTTCGACGGGTGATCCTTCTCCGCTTGGAAAGTGCTCACCCAATTTCTCAAGACCTACAACGGAATCAGTCCTGCTGGTAAATGCTTCGGTTTGTGAAAGTCCATCCGACTTCAACGTCGTTGAAAGTCCAGCAAAGATAATGAGAACGACGGCTGTGGTGATCCAGATTGGCTTTGGTCTGCGATCTACGAGGGAACCGACCTTCGACCAGATTCCAGAGAGTTTCTCGTCAACATCATCAAAGCGAGGCACCTTCGGCCAGAAAATCCAACGTCCGCATAGTACGAGCAACGCTGGCAACAAAGTAAGTGCAGCCAACATTGCAGAAGCAATGCCAATTGAGCCAACCGGTCCAAGTCCGCGGTTACTCGAAAGATCGCTCAAAAGAAGAACCATCAAACCAGCGATCACAGTCGTGCCGGATGCAACGATCGGTTCGACAACGCCACGAAGTGCAATTCTCATTGCTTCAAAACGTGATTCGTGATGATGAAGCTCTTCCCGGTATCGCGAAATGAGAAGAAGGGCGTAATCAGTCGCTGCTCCAAGTACAAGAACATCCAAAATTCCCTGGGTTTGGCCATTGAGATCAATGACATTATTTTTCGCAAGGTAATAGACAATCATCGTTCCCAGACCGAGCGCAGTGCCGGCTGTGAAAAGCGGAATTACCCAGAGAATGGGTGAGCGATAGACGAGAATTAAAATGATTGCAACAACTATGAGGGTTGTTCGCAAAAGCGTTGTATCGATAGAACCAAACGCGTCAAAGAGATCGGCGAAAATTCCACCTGGCCCGGTCACGTAAGACTCGATGCTCTGTGACTCAAATGACTTCTTCATCTCTTCGCGAATGAATTCGACAATCAGAGGTAGTGCCGGCTCGTTATTGATATTTTCCGCTGCTACATCGGTGTTAAGTTGAACATTGATTAAGGCTGCTTTGCCATCGGGCGCAGGAATTGCTTGCAGCGGAATACCCGGGGCGAAATAGGTGCTCAGCGGCTTACCTGATTCCGGCAGTACTTTTTGGCCCAGCTCTGCTGCGAATGTATTGACTGCAGCGAATCGTTCCGCATTTGTTTGCGGATTAATGTCGCCAACGAGGAGAAGAAGTGTCGGCAAAACATTGGAATCTTGCGCGGAAAACTTAACCGTGATTTTGCTGGCTTGAGTTGATTCAGCGTTTTGCGGCAAGAAGGCCGAATTGTCATTCTCTTGGACATTGGAGATTTTGGAGAACGCTTGACCGGAGAAGCCGCCAATAGCCAACCAGGCAATGATGGTGACAATTGCAACCCAGATAGCTTTACGTCCCGTTCGAACGCGCTTCTTCTCGACTCCCAGATCGGTCACGACTATCCCCTATTCGAATGAATGTGATTATTGACGCTCAACGGCGCAGGCCGCAATTTTATTGCGAAGGGGACGTATCTGCTCATCGAAAGTAGGCTTGGCGTGTGACGACCGCTACCAGCGCAATCGCCCTCAAGAAGTTGGGGCTTATGGATTACAACGAAGCGTGGCAGCTGCAGCGTACATTTCACGACGAAGTAGCAACGGGTCAGCGCCCGAGCACGTTGATCCTGCTTGAGCATCCTCCTGTTTTTACTGCTGGCAGAAGGACGCAAGAGCACGAGCGTCCGACTGATGGCTCCACGGTCATCGATGTAGATCGTGGCGGAAAGATTACTTTCCATGGACCGGGACAACTCGTGGGTTATCCGATTGTCCAATTACGAAACGGAAATGACGTTGTTGGCTTTGTTCGAGAAATTGAAACTGCTCTCATTAAAGTCTGTGCCGAATTTGGAATTGCAGCAGAACGTTTCTGTGAAAGGTCTGGAGTTTGGATTCGCGATTCGCGAGGAGACCGAAAAATTGCTGCAATCGGATTACGGGTTGCGCGTGGAGTGACGATGCATGGTTTTGCTCTCAATATCTCACCTGACCTCTCCTATTTCGATCGGATAGTTCCCTGCGGAATTCCGGATGCGGGCGTGACCTCCTTCGCCCGTGAACTCGGTCGCGAGATCTCCATTGCAGATGTAAGTCCGATTCTGGAGCGGCACATATTCGAGTCTCTCGCCAAGGTTGCTCAATGACACTCAATCCAGAAGGTCGAAAGTTGCTTCGCATTGAGGCGCGAAATTCACAAACTCCGATTGAAAGAAAACCTGAATGGATTAAAACTCGAGCACATATGGGCCCCGAGTATTCAGCCCTCAGGTCGCTCGTGGTTCGTGAAGGTCTGCACACTGTCTGCCAAGAAGCTGCCTGCCCCAATATTTTCGAATGTTGGGAAGACCGTGAAGCGACATTTCTTATCGGAGGTAGCGCATGCACGAGACGATGCGACTTCTGCAATATTGATACCGGCAAACCAGAGCCTCTCGATCGAGATGAACCTCGACGAGTCGCGCAATCCGTCAAGAGCATGGAGTTGAGATATGCGACGGTTACCGGAGTTGCTCGAGATGACCTCGACGACGAAGGTGCCTGGCTTTATGCAGAAACTATCCGTCAGATTCATTCGCTTGTTCCCGGCTGTGGCGTAGAAATGCTTGCACCTGATTTCTCAGCGAGAAATGAGCTTCTGAACCAAGTATTTGAATCGCGGCCAGAAGTCTTCGCTCATAACTTGGAAACTGTGCCTCGAATTTTCAAGAGAATTCGACCCGCTTTTCGTTACGAACGATCGCTCTCGGTTATTACAGCCGCTCGCGATTATGGATTGGTGACGAAGTCCAACTTGATTCTCGGAATGGGTGAAACCAGAGAAGAAGTTTCTGAAGCTCTCCGCGATTTACACGAGGCGGGTTGCGACCTCATCACCATCACTCAATATCTTCGCCCCTCTCCGTTACACCATCCCGTCGAGCGATGGGTCAAACCGGAAGAGTTTGTAGAACTTGCCGCAGAAGCGCGGGCGATTGGTTTTGCAGGAGTTATGAGTGGGCCTCTTGTGCGCTCCAGTTATAGAGCAGGACGTCTATACCAAGAAGCGCTGGCTGCTCGCTCCGGTGCCATTCATGGCTGATTTCGTATATCCACCCGTCATTTCTCTCGTCAAAGGTTTTTGGAAATACCTTGATCTTCAATTCACTATTCAAGGTGAGGCCAACATTCCGAGAGAAGGCGCAGCGATTCTCGCGATTAACCACGTTTCTTATTTGGATTTTGCAATTGCTGGGACGGCAGCACTTCCCTCTCAACGCCTGGTTCGTTTCATGGCAAAAAAAGAGATCTTTGACCATCCCGTCGCAGGTCCGTTGATGCGCGGAATGAAACATATTTCCGTAGATCGCAAAAATGGCGGCCCGTCATTTATCGCTGCGCTTAAAGCGCTACACGCAGGCGAGATCGTCGGTGTCTTCCCCGAAGCCACAATTTCTCAAAGTTTTGAACTCAAAGAGATGAAGAATGGCGTCATTAGATTGGCAATCGAGTCAGGAGCTCCAATCATCCCAGTCGTTGTTTGGGGCAGTCAGCGGATTTGGACAAAGAAGGTCTCACGTGATTTCTCTCGCTCCTCAATTCCTGTCACTATTTCTGTTGGAAGACCTTTCTATTGCGGGCCGAATGATGAGGTTGAATCGC
>RHAU01000004.1 GCA_010032125.1 Actinomycetota bacterium
GAACCATTCTTCTCCAGCGCACAGAAGATGACGGACTCGATATCGAATCCCACTAGAAGTTTTACGCAGACTAAGCGAAGAATTTCGTCAAAGTCATTATTTAACTTATTTGATGCAATGAATAGTTCGACGAGATCCTGTAACTTAACCATTATTTCCTACTTTTCTCTCTCGCCGATTGCGTCTCTCATGGATTAAGTCTCGTCTTTGTTTCTGATAAAACGTTGGCATAAACCGGTCTATGACAGGTCTGACTTATGTGACAAGAGAGTGTGCGATTGATGCGCTGCACGTGATTTGAAAATAGAAGTCACATAGAACGCTTTGCATCATCTAAAACCTGAGGAGCGGTACCTGTGAAAGCTAGATTCATAAGTCTGATTTCGATTTGCGCAACATGCATAATGATGTTGCTTTCTACGCCATCAAGCCACGCGGTTGGTATTGATTTATCTGGTCCGATTTCGGGGGCAATAAACGAGAAATCTTCAGAGTTTTCATTAACTGTCGATAAAGACTTCAATGGACAAGTTCGTGTTGAAATCCTTGGCGGTGGCCTTGACTACGTACTGCGCGTCGACTTTAACAAAGGTGATCTCTTTCGAACTTTCACGATAACTCCAACAGCTCTTGGTTCGGTAACTCTGGTTGCTAATCCTGAAGGCGGACCAAAGATCGATAAGACGTGGATTTACACGGTAGGTACACCAACTCCCACACCCACACCTACAACTACAGGTACACCAACTCCCACACCCACACCTACAACTACAGGTACACCAACTCCCACACCCACAGCTTCTTTAATTCCTTCTTCAGTCTCTACGTCACAGACACAAGGAGGCAGTGGAGTTGCAACTCTCTTCTATCCACTTGCTCCAACCAGTGCAATTTATGATCCACAACAAGATTTAACTTTTTCATTTCTCGTTGCGGGCATTAATGAGAATATTTTGGTAACTGTCTTCATCCCAGAAGGCGCCACAGATTCAAAGGCCAATGTCTTCGTTGAATCGCTGAGTACCCCTGCGGAAGTGTCTGCCGGCCAAATCTCAGTCAGATTAAACATGTTTCTTCTAGACACAAATACTTCAATAGCTACCTTGAAAATCCCCATGGAAATCCGGTTTTGGACGCCATATAAGGGTTTTTCTTACCTTTTGATTGAGGAGACCGGCACATTTCAAGCAATCGAATCTATCGGCGCTGCCGATATTTCGAAGGCACCTACCTTGGGGTTAAAGGTAAATGTAGATTCGACATATTCAATCTTTTCCACATTTCTCAGCGACTTTGTCACTACCAATGAACTGGGATCCAGCGGTGTAATCAACAAGAAGTTAAAAGTAGCAATAAACGCCGCTGCGCAGAGAAACCGTATTTATTATCTTAATAGCCTTCCCAGGAATAAAGTATTCATTGACTTTGCAACGAAATTTGCGTCGAAGAGCGCAACGCTCGAGATTCGTCGATACAACGGAAGCCGACTCGGATATTCGCAACTTGTTAAGTTGGTTCTTGATGAACAAGGCGACGGAACTTACGTAACAAGCAAACCTTTACTTAAAGGTGATCGCTTAAGAGTATTGATCAACGGAAGTGCAATTAAGTACGCGACCGTATGAGACTTCTTCACTAGGGGGCGTGGATGTGACTGGATTTCGACTTCATCGAGAGCCAGTCACTCCATTGTTTTGAAATAATTACACAGTCTTAAGAGGAAAGGGGAATTACTTACATCGGAGAGTCACCTATTGGCGTCTAAGAAACGGCTTAAGCCCTATCCGATTCGTCCTTAGGTGACGACAACTGGCACCAATGAAACCTGTCGGTTGATAGCTTTCGAGCGGTATCGTTGCAAGGGAGCTCGTCATGCAGTGGGTATGTGTGAGGTAGTTGAACCGCACAAGCCTTCCCGAATGTAGGTATAGCGGGGTGATGTGAACTATCCACATCACCCCGCGATTTATTTATGGACAATTCTGAATTATTGCAAGGACTGAGCGACGAGAAGGCTGCTGAATACCTTCGAATCGATGGACCGAATCAGATATCAAGCGTCAATAAATTCTCTGGTTTTCAGATACTTCTACGTCAATTCTTGAGTCCAGCGATCCTGATCCTGCTTATTACGGCGGTGATCTATGGAAGTCTCGGCAATGCACACGATGCCCTCATTCTGCTCGCGATTATTCTGCCGAGCGGATTGCTGACTTTTATTCAGGAATACCAGGCAGAAATGACTATGAACCGGCTTCGCGCCAGGCTCTCGTTAACCGTAAAAACCATTCGCAATGGAGAGGAGCGGGAAGTCCCATCTGAAGAGTTAGTAAGAGGCGATGTCGTACTCCTGAAGCCTGGCGATCTGATACCGGCTGATCTCATTCTTATTTCAGGAGATTCACTTTCGATAGATGAGGCAGCACTCACAGGTGAGTCATTCCCGCGAAGGAAGGATGCCGAGCGCAGCGACGAACTTTTTATGGGGACGCATGTCGTCAGCGGAATAGCTATCGCACGTGTTGTGAGAACCGGCTCGCGCACAAAGTACGGGGAACTAGCAGAGAGAATTTCTGGTGCAAGCATTGAAACGTCTTTTGAAAAAGGATTGCGTAATTTTGGCGGACTGGTGGCTCGAGCAATTCTCATCTTAGTAATTCTTGTATTTTCAGGAAACCTTATTCTTCATAGACCTATATTTGAATCTCTACTCTTCTCACTTGCCCTTGCGGTCGGTCTGACACCACAAATGCTTCCAGTCATCATCTCAGTTTGCTTGTCATCGGGCGCACGGTTGTTAGCGAAGAAGAAAGTTTTAATAAAGCGGCTAGACGCAATCGAAGATCTAGGGACGATGGAAATCCTCTGTACCGATAAAACAGGAACTCTGACAACCGGGGAACTTACTTTGGAGAAAGCAATAGATCCCAAGGATAAGGAAAACGAAAGAGTTGCATTACTGGGCTTCGAAAATGCCCTTTTACAGACCAGTTCCGCGAACTCCGTTGATGATGCGCTTCTTCGCACTAACCTCATTCTTCCTAAAAGAAAGAAACTTTCGGAGATCAACTTTAGTTTCAATCGGCGAAGGGTTTCGGTACTGACGGAGGATCAAGAATTAATAACAAAAGGCGCATTTACGGAGGTCATCAATCTATGTAAACGGGTTCGGGTGGATTCGGCCATCGAAGACATTGGCCCTTGGCATACACGCCTTCTTGCCCAGAATAAGAGATGGGCCGACCAAGGCTACAAAGTCATTGCGGTCGCCACTCGCTCGAACGTGGAAACCGTTGATGAGAATATGGAGCGGGAGATGACATTTGAAGGAATTCTCTTGCTTAATGACCCTCCGAAAGAGGATGCGAAAGATGCGCTTAATAAATTCCATTCGCTGGGAATTAACGTTCTGCTGATCACTGGCGATAGCGCCGTATCTGCTGGAAACATCGCTCAAGTCGTGGGACTAGATTCGAGTCAAGTAGTCACTGGTAGTGAAATTGATCAATGGGACGACAGTAAATTATTGAATGTTCTTCAAAATACGAAAATATTTGCTGAAATTGATCCCATCCAAAAATTGAGAATCGTGACTGCCCTTCGACATTCTGGAAAAGTAGTTGGATTTTTAGGTGACGGAATTAATGATGCTGCTGCTCTGAAGTTATCTGACGTATCGATAAGCGTCGAAGATGCAGTCGAAATTGCCAAGAGTGCATCGTCGGTAGTGCTTCTCGAGAAGAATCTCATGGTCATTGCTGATGGAGTCGCCATCGGCAGGAGAACTTTCGAGAATACGGTCAAGTATGTAAGGATTACTATCAGCGCGTCTTTCGGAAACGTACTTTCCATGGCCCTTGCATCGTTCTTTCTGCCGTTTCTACCTATGCTTCCTACCCAGATACTTCTGCTCAATTTCTTGAGCGATGTTCCGGCTTTAGCAATTTCAAGTGACCGAGTAGATCCTGAGGATCTCGGCCACTCTCGCAGATGGCATATGAAGGATGTTGGTCACTTCATGGTCTTCTTCGGAATCATAAGCTCGATCTTCGACATTCTCGTCTTCTCAGTTTCGCTTTCTCTGTTTGATGCAACTCCGGAGGAGCTGAGAAGTACTTGGTTTGCAACCTCACTCATTACTGAAGTACTGGCAATAGTGATTCTTCGGACTAAAAGAAGTGTTCTCAAGAGTCTTCCCAGCCGAGCACTGCTCGTCGTCTGCATAATCGTCACGATTCTTGCATTGACTATTCCCGGCCTAGGGATTCTCCAAATCTTTGGTCTACCACGCGTTGGCCTGAAATATTTTCTTCTCGTATTAGTGCTTTCCACTGGATATGGACTACTCACTGAATATGCAAAGCGAAGCACACATCTAAATTTGTAGATAACTCGAGCCATCGTAATCTCGAGAGTATTGATGCTTAGCGATGATGAATCAGCGACTTTGACGTCACGATGAAGAGAGAAGATGCGTTGTAGATAAGTCTCCGCCGGAGAACCTAGGAGAGTGTGATGATAACGAGTATTTCGAATTCCAATCGGTTAGCAGTGATTGCAATAACGCAAGATCAGGCGAAGATTTGGCGACGGGGAATCGGTCCAGAGGATCTTCCGGAATTCGTCTCCCCGCCGAAGGAAGTGGATCATAGGCATAGAAGAACCGGTCAATTTCAGCACAGTCACGATACAGCGCACAGATTTCCAGAATTCTTCGAAGATATTGCCGAACTAATCCGTGAAGACTCTGCAATCTTGATCATCGGTCATGGAAAAGGCAAAGGCGCTTACCATCATTTGTTGCAGGATTATCTATCGAGGAAGCACCCTGATATTTCAAAAAAAGTACTTGGCTTTATCGACCTCGACTTATCGGCGATGAGCGACGGACAAATTGCGATGCATGCCAGGCAGTGGTTTGAGAAGAATTTTCGCAAACTTGCAACCTGGCATGACCGCCAATCGCCTCCGTGGTTTTAGAACTACTTTCTGACAGGAACTTGCTGAATCAGGTACCCAAGATTTCTCTGGGCGGCAGATCCCCACGCGTAAACAACGGTATTGGTTTCATTTTGAACGCTGACATTTGCAGCAGGAATTGCTACGACACTGGGCGAATCAGAGAGCACCACATCAACTGAGTAGGTTTTTGTGTTGAACGTGCTCTTTCGCTCCATGCCGTTGGCGAGATTCTTGATGACCGTTGCGCCACCTGCTCGAATGTTGACTTCAGGCGCTGCTGCGACATGGCGCACTGTCAACCAACCACGCTTTTTGCCAGCCTCGGTAATCATATTCTTGAACATCGAAATTCTTGGCTTTCCATCCGCACCTAGAAATGCAACGAATGAAACATTCTCACCGTTAGTTAAGTAAGTCTTGTTAGATGTTAAGACTGCGGCAGTATCAGAACTTGGCGATACTCCATCAGCAAATATCTTGATTTGAACGTTTCCGCGATCTACCGTGAAACTCTTCATCGCACCCGGCGTAGCATTATCAATTATCAAAGTGTTGTTTGCATAAACATCAACTTTGTCTGCGCCATTCCCGGATGGAATCGCGTGGATGATGGTGTATGTTGCTTTATCAGTAGATTTGGCTTTTGCTTTCGCCATTGCTGAAACTGGACTTTGAAGTAAAAGTAGGGCAATGGTCCCCAAGACAATTCTTCGCTGGACTGTTCGATTCATATCTCAACTTTCTTTGTGTAGGTGAAAGCGAAGAGTAATTGGGCGCAATTAGTGATGTTTAGACAATAGCCTGATAATGACGAGACTTACTTTGAAGAAAAAGTTTACGAATGTCGTTCCACATCAAACATCCGGCGCCACACACCAGCATCAAGATGTAATCGATAAACGTGAGTGGGCCAAGTTTGAATGCGTCACGACTGGCTGGGATTATGAGAAGGAAAACGAGAATGACGAGCGCCATAAGAAGAATCCATGGAATTGCTTTATTTTGGCGCCCTTTAAATGCTTGAACGATGGTGAGGTGTCGCGAGCGATTTGTGAGGATGAGAGCAATATTTGCAAACATCAATGTGCCAAAACTTATCGATCGAACACTTTCGACGGGTACATCTGAAGATATCTTGTATAGAAATAACACAAATACCGCAAGGAAAACAGAGAAACCTTGGGCCAGCCCTATCCAAATATCTTCCCTGTTGAGGAGTTTTGATTCTGGTTTTCTAGGAGGTTCATTCATGATTCCAGGATCTGAAGATTCTTCTTCGAAGACGATTGAACATGCCGGATCGATAATGATTTCGTGAAAAGCTACGAGTGATGGAAGTAAAACTATTGGCCAATAAGAGTTAAATAAGGGGACTAAAGCCATTCCAAAAATGGGAATGTGTACTGCCACTACATAGATCATCGCCCGCTTCAGTTTGGCGAAAATTGCCCTTCCCTGCTCTATTCCTTTTACTATCGAGGTGAAGTCATCGTCAGTGATGACAAGCGCTGCCGCTTCGCGTGCTACATCGGTACCACGTCCACCCATAGCAATTCCCACGTTTGCGGCCCGAAGTGCGGGGGCATCATTAATTCCATCTCCAGTCATTGCAACAACTTCACCCAGTTTTTGGAAGGCGCGAACTAGTCTCAACTTGTGTTCGGGATTTACACGCGCGAATACGTTGATTGAGGAAATGCGCTTACCTAGCTCGGTATCGGAAAGTTGGTCAATTTCCGTGCCGGTGAGACATTGATTGTTGTGCGCCAAGGAAATCTCACGCGCAATGCCTAGCGCGGTTTGGGGATGATCTCCGGTAATCATTGCAACTTTTATTCCGGCGGTGGAGCAGAGGCGAATTGAATCAATAACTCCACTTCGCACGGGATCATGAAGGAGGCAGTAGCCGATAAAGGTAAATGTGAATTCGTCGGGATTCTTATCTATATCTGAATCACCATCGAGTTTCGCCTTTGCAACAGCAATAATCCGATATCCACTTTCTGCTGCTGTCTGTACTTCTCTCTCTAAGGAACTAATTTCATCTCGACTCATTTTGCATAGATGGGAAATAGTCTCTGGCGCACCTTTTGCACATGCAAATATCCCATCTGAAGTTCGCCAGATATTTATATAGGCAAATCTTTTTGCAGTTACTGGATACTCACGAAGGGATTCAGACTTTTCATCTTTATCAAATGAGAGCAGTCGCTGAAAAGCGACGTCCATAGGATCGAAAGTTCGAAGTGGAGCAGCGCGAACTGCTGTTTCGACTAATGCACGTAGTTCATCGCGCAGCGGTCCATCTTCTACTCGTTGCCTTATCCCGTTAGATCGAAGTTCGGTGACAGACATCTGGTTTTCTGTCAACGTTCCTGTTTTATCGACGCAGAGAAGTGTTATCGTTCCGAGAGCCTCAATTGCTGCGCTCTTTCGCGCAATCACTCTTACCTTTGACATTCGCCAAGCGCCTAATGCCATAAAGAGCGTAAGAATTACGGAGAATTCTTCTGGAATCAGCGCCATCGCTGCTGAAATTCCAGCAAGCGCACCCTCAAGCCAGTTATTTCTCGTCCATCCGTAAATCGCCATTACTGCGATAACCGCGATCAATGCGAGGAACCCAAATATCTTCACGATTCGATCGACGTCACTCTGTAAACGGGTACGTTCAAAGTGAAGTGTTTGAAGCGACTTACCAATCTTGCCAAGAGCGGTTGAAGCTCCGATAGCGAGAACACGTGCTTGTCCATGCCCACGAACGACAAGAGAACCTGAGTAGACCAACGCGTCAACCGACTTCTCAACCGAGTCAGATTCGCCAGTAATGAGAGATTCATCGACCGCTAAGTTTCCAGAGAGTTCGACTCGTGCATCAGCAGGTATTCGATCACCTTCTACTAACACCACTAAGTCTCCGGAAACAACATCGGCGCTCGAAATTCTCTCCTCTTTACCATCACGAATGACGATCGCCAACGGTGCAGTCAATTGCTTGAGTGCGTCCAGTGCTCGCTCAGTTCGATTTTCTTGAAAAATAGAAATTCCAAGAACGATAAAGACTGTGGTGATGAGAAGTGAAGCGTCTAAGGGCTCAGCAAGTGCAAGACTGATAATTCCCGCGGCGATGAGAAGGATCAACATCGGTTCGCGAACTACATCAAGAGTAACTCTTACAATCGATTTGCGCTGCGCTGAAGGAAGAGAATTTGGTCCTTCCGCAAGATGTCTTCGAAGCGCTTCAGAGGTTGAAAGTCCTTGATTAGACACCGATGAATCGTATTGACCTCTATCGAATTAAAGAATCAGATTCGGTACACAAGTGCAGAAACAATCGCTGCCGTGAGCATCATGAGAGGAAAAGATGCTTTGAATCTAAGAGCTAGCGCAGCCGCAGCAACTCCAGCCAATCTGTGATCAACAACAATTTCTTCCTTCGCGGAGAGAGTTTGGACAGATACCAGCGCACTGAGTAATACGACAGGGATTAGAGTGTTAATTCGTTGAATTCTTGGGTGGTTGAGAACCCGTTCCGGCATGGAGTAACCAAGAACTTTGAGCAAATAGCAGATTGCACTTGTTATAAGCGTTGCAGCCCACAGTGAATTCATTTTTTGTTCCACCCAAATATCATCGCGACAAGAACTGTGGCAATGATGGGAAAACCAGGAGGAAGAATTGGAACAAGCAATAACGCGAGAAGTACAGCGAATATCGCGGAAATTCGTGCCTGACGAGTGTTGAGTCGGGGCCAGATAAGACCTAAGAACGCTGCCGGAACAGCTGCATCAAGGCCGAAAGTTGCAGGATTGCCGATTGAATTCGCGCCAAGAGCTCCAAGAAGTGTAAAGAAGTTCCAAAAAACAAAAACGCCGATACCCGTTGCATAAAAACCAAAACGCATTGCATCTTTTCCAAGATTTTCTTGGGAGATAGCGACCCCAGTTGATTCATCAATTGTGATGTGTGAGTCCAAGAACTTTCGAACTCCCGAAATTTGAAGTATGGGCGCCATTCGAAGGCCATAGAAAGCATTTCGAACACCGAGGAGTGCGCCAGTGGCAATTGCGCTGATAACGCTTCCGCCTGCACCCATAACACCAACGACCGCAAATTGAGATGCGCCAGAGAATAAGAAAAGTGAAAGTACGCAAGCTTGGAGTACCGAGAAGCCAGACGAGACGGCAGCCGCTCCGAAAACGGCGCCATATCCGCCAACGGGAATTGCGACGCTAAGTGAGTAACGCAACACGGTGCGGCGATCAAATGACACGCGGACATTCTGCCGTATCGCTCACAACTCCCGGCCCACTAGATAAGGTCTCGCACGTGACCGATAACGTGCATCCAGAAATTGTCTTCCGAGATGACATGACTGTTGAGCTCGTAAAGTCGAGTGCTCAAGATGCAGATGTTATTTGGGCGGCGCGCGTTTCAACGGCCGGAGAGCAATCTTTAGATGATGTGAACTCAGATCCTAAGCGTGCAGAAGGCCTCATCAATTACCTTGCTCGCGAGAGACATGGTTCTCCTTTCGAGCATACTTCTATGACGTTTTTTATCAGTGCGCCGATATTTGTCTTTCGAGAGTTCATGCGTCATCGAATTGCTTCATACAACGAAGAAAGTGGTCGATACCGAGAACTCCGGCCTGTGTTCTATATTCCAAATAAGGAGAGAAAATTAGTTCAAATTGGTAAGACCGGAAAGTACGAATTTGTTGATGGAACTACGGAGCAATATGACGTTGCGATTTCGGCAATGAAGGAGAGTTACACACTCTGCTATGCAAATTACAAAAAGATGTTAGATGCCGGTATTGCACGAGAAGTGGCTCGTGCCGTTTTGCCCGTCGCACTCTATTCATCTATGTACGTGACCATGAATGCTCGTGCCTTGATGAATTTTCTTTCACTGCGCACTAGCCGTGCTGATTCACACTTTCCAAGCTATCCGCAGCGCGAAATAGAGATGGTCGCAGAGAAAATGGAAGAGCATTTTGCCCGTCTGATGCCAATAACGTATGGAGCATTCCAAAAATCGGGACGCGTAGCCCCGTAGTAGCCTTAGGGCATGCAGATCACGCCACCATTCGGTCGCCTTTTGACCGCGATGGTCACGCCATTTAAAGACGATCTCTCCATTGATTGGGCGGGAGTAGAAAAACTCGCACAACATCTGGTCGACACAGGCCATGACGGAATTGTTGTGAATGGCACGACTGGTGAAGCGCCGACAACAAGCGATGAAGAGAAAATTGAAATCATCAAGGTTGTTTTGAAGGCAACATCGGGTAAAGCGAAAATAGTTGCGGGCGCAGGCAACAATGAGACTTCGCATTCAATTGAGCAAGCAGAGATGGCTGCAAAAGCAGGAGCAGATGGACTCTTGGTAGTGACGCCTTATTACAACAAGCCCCCACAAGCTGGAATCGAGGCGCATTTCCGCGCAATGGCGGACGCCACGGATGTTCCCGTCATGCTTTACGACATTCCCGGTAGAACTGGAATGGCAATCGAACCGGACACTATTTGTCGACTGGCTGAGCACAAAAACATTGTCGCGCTGAAGGATGCAAAGGGTGATGTTGCGTCGACATCATGGGTTATCAAGAGATCTGGAATTCCCGTTTATTCCGGAGATGACATATTGAATTTGCCTCTTCTGTCAGTGGGAGCGGTCGGGTTTGTATCTGTGTGTGGACATACGGTTGGTCGAGATTTACGAGAGATGCTTGATGCTTGGTTTGCCGGGAAAAATAATCGTGCTCTAGAAATTCACCAAAAACTTTTACCGGTATATACCGGAACTTTCCGAACTCAAGGTGCGATTCTTACAAAAGCTGCGCTCACATTAATGGGATTACCCGGCGGAAAGGTTCGCTTGCCATTGGTTAACGCGACGGATTCTCAAATCGCTCAACTGCGTGAGGATCTCCGTGCCGGTGGCGTGAAAGTTAGCTGATGAATCATCCGCATCCCGAACTCGGGTTGCCACCTCGGCTTGAAAAAGGAACTTTACGCATAGTCGCACTCGGTGGACTTGGCGAAGTGGGCCGCAACATGGCCGTATTTGAATTTGATGGACAACTTCTTATTGTTGATTGCGGCGTTCTGTTTCCCGAAGATACTCAGCCTGGCGTTGACCTCATACTTCCGGATTTCTCGTATATCCGTGATCGGCTAGATGATGTGCGTGCAATTTTCCTTACACATGGACATGAAGATCACATCAGCGCATTGGGATATTTATTGCGCGAACGTGCAGATATTCCTGTCATCGGCTCAGCGCTCACATTGGCATTCGCAAAAGGAAAATTACGAGACCATCGAATTACGCCAATCACGATTGAAGTGAAAGAAGGTCAAAGAAGAAAAGTAGATCCGTTTGAGTTGGAATTTGTTGCAGTCAACCATTCGATACCCGATGCACTTGCCGTTGTGATCCGTACACCTGCTGGAGTCGTGCTTCACACGGGAGATTTCAAAATGGATCAACTCCCTCTTGATGGCAGAAGAACAGATTTAGCGCGTTTTGCAACGCTAGGCAGTGAGGGCGTTGATCTCTTTATGGTGGATTCAACGAACGCCGACATACCGGGATTTACAACTTCGGAGCGAGAAATCATGCCGGTTCTTGATCGAGTTATCGCTGCATCTAAGAGAAGAATCATTGTCGCTTCTTTTGCCTCGCACGTCCATCGAGTACAACAAGTAATTGATATTGCGTTTCAGCACAATCGTAAAGTGGCATTCATAGGACGATCCATGGTTCGCAATATGTCATTGGCCTCGGAGATGGGATATCTACATATCCCACCTAACACTCTTGTCGATGAAGATGAAATCGACGAAGTTGGAGATGGAATTGTTCTTGTCTGCACTGGTTCGCAGGGAGAGCCACTAGCTGCGCTTTCCCGAATGGCGAATGGTGATCATCGCATCAGAGTTGGCGACGGGGATACTGTGATTCTTGCTTCATCGCTAATTCCCGGAAACGAAAATGCGGTCTACCGTGTCATTAATGAACTGACGAGATTTGGCGCACGAGTAGTACATAAAGGGAATGCTTTAGTACATGTTTCTGGACATGCCGCAGCTGGCGAGCTCCTTTATTGCTACAACGTTGTTAAACCTAAGAATGTGATGCCTGTACATGGAGAATGGCGACACCTTCGAGCAAATGCTGAACTAGCGGTATCTACCGGAGTGAAAAGAGACCGCGCCATTGTCGCCGAGAATGGTGTTGTTGTGGATCTTCGAGATGGTCGAGCATCGATTGTTGGTGCAGTTCCTTGCGGCTATGTCTATGTTGACGGACAGAGTATCGGTGACATAACGGAAGCATCACTAAAAGATCGAAGGATTTTGGGAGAAGAAGGATTTATTTCCGTTATTGTCGTCATAGATTCACAGACTGGAAAAATTGTTGCTGGTCCAGATATTCACGCTCGGGGCTTTGCAGAAGATCTTGGTTTGTTTGATGAAGTTAAAGGAAGAATCGAAAGCGCTCTCGCCGGAGCAGTTGCGTCCGGAATAAATGGAACACATCAACTCTCACAAGTAGTTCGTAAAACTGTTGGAAGTTGGGTTGGGGGAGAGCACCGTCGTCGTCCCATGATCGTTCCCGTTGTCATTGAGGTATAGCGGCGCGCCTCACCTTCGAGAGATTTACGCTCGTTTACGATTTTTCGCTCATGGCAAAGAGAAATGCGTCTAAGAAATCGCGCGGCATCATCGCTTCTATAGCGTCGGGCCTTCGCGCGCTTTGGCGTGCAATGGCAAAAACGCTCGGGGCAGCCATAAGAACGGTGACTCGAAGTGCGAAAGATCTTGATCCAGAGCATCAAAGAGATGGAGTCGGACTACTTCTTCTCATCAGCGCACTCATTTCTGCCGCGGCTTCATGGTGGCACTTAGATAATCTATTTGGGCGCGCGGCATACTCATTTTTCTATGGTGCAGTCGGCCGCCTTGCAATTCTCACCCCTGTATTACTTGCATTCTTTGCCTTCCGCTTCTTTAAATCACCCGACGATAAAGCGGCAAATGGACGCATCATCATCGGCTCGCTACTTCTAATCACAAGTTCTACCGCCTTAGTTCACATTATCAATCCCACATCCGTTGGCACTGGCGCAACTGCGATGCGCGAGGGTGGAGGTTGGATTGGTTACGGCATATCTACGCCTCTTGTTGCCCTTGTAACAGATATTCTCGCGATACCGATTCTTATTCTGATTTTCTTATTTAGCCTTCTTGTCGTTACTGCTACGCCACTCTCATCAGTTATGGCATTTCTGGGTCAGATTTTTGGAACATCTCGCGCGAAAATTACGTCGGTCATCGAAGAAAGACGTGAGAAGCGGAGCGAAAGTTTTGAGATTTCCGAGACTCCGCCTTTTGAATCTCCGCTCGTTCAAGAGTTCGTCAATCATCCTGATCAATCCTCGGGTGAGGATGAGCCGATTGACGAAGAAGATTTTGATCAAGAGTTCACGGTGGAAATTCCGAAGCCCGAAGAGCCAAAGAAGGCTGCACGTCCGGTTCAACTCTTGCTCTCCTCAACCGATTCTTATGTGCTGCCTGCTATGGATCTCCTGCGCAGCGGCCCGCCCTCAAAAGGTAAAAGCAAAGCAAACGACACCGTTGTTGAATCTCTGACAGAGGTCTTCGCACAATTCGAGATTGATTGTGAAGTAACCGGATTTATGCGTGGTCCAACCGTCACGCGTTATGAAGTGGAACTTGGGTCAGGCGTTAAGGTTGAAGCGATAACGGCACTTACAAAAAATATTGCCTACGCCGTCGCGAGTAGCGATGTGCGGATTCTCTCTCCTATACCTGGAAAGTCTGCAGTCGGAATTGAAATACCAAACTCAGACCGCGAAATTGTTTCTTTAGGCGATGTACTGCGTTCAGGCGTCGCAGGCAATGATCATCATCCGATGTTGATAGCGCTTGGAAAAGATGTAGAAGGCAATTTCGTATGCGCAAATTTGGCGAAGATGCCTCATCTGCTGGTGGCAGGCGCTACTGGTGCGGGTAAATCATCAATGATCAATTCCTTAGTTACTTCAATCCTGATGCGCGCGACTCCGAATGATGTGCGGCTCATACTCATTGATCCAAAACGTGTGGAGTTAAATGCATACGAAGGTATTCCACATCTCATGGCACCTATCATCACAAATCCAAAAAAAGCGGCTGAAGCTTTGGCATGGGTGGTGCGTGAGATGGATATTAGGTATGACGATCTTTCAACATATGGGTTTCGACATGTTGATGATTTCAATAAAGCAGTCCGCTCTGGAAAATTAACGGCAGCCCCGGATGCAGAGTCGCCACTAGAACCGTACCCCTATCTTCTTGTCGTGATTGATGAGTTGGCAGATTTGATGATGATCGCTGCTCGAGAAGTTGAAGATTCGATTGTTCGCATAACCCAGCTCGCGCGTGCGGCTGGTATTCATCTTGTGATTGCAACGCAACGACCGAGCGTTGATATCGTCACTGGTTTAATAAAGGCAAATATTCCTTCTCGTCTCTCTTTTGCGACTTCATCCCTCGCCGACTCACGAGTCATCTTGGATTCACCGGGAGCGGAAAAATTGGTAGGTCAAGGAGATGGCCTATTTCTCCCGATGGGTGCAAGTAAGCCAGTTCGAATTCAAGGTGCATATGTTTCAGAGCGAGAAATTGAGTCAATCGTCAACCATGTTAAAGAGCAATTGAAACCGATGTACCGAGAAGACATTCTCAAGCCAGTCGCAACTAATCGAGTCATTGAAGATGATGTTGGAGATGATTTGGACCTGCTGCTGCAGGCAGTCGAATTGGTAGTAACCACTCAATTTGGGTCGACATCAATGTTGCAACGAAAGTTGCGAGTGGGATTTGCCAAAGCCGGACGTTTGATGGATTTGATGGAAAGTCGCGGAATCGTTGGACCCTCGGAGGGATCGAAAGCTCGAACTGTCCTGGTAAAGCCCGAGGAGTTGGAATCAGTTCTCAACGTCATTCGTGGGTGAGAATTAAGGGCTCATTCACGAGGTAGCCCACCATTGCCCTTGTCGGATTCATTTTCTGAGTTTTACACTTCTCCCTCTCGTCCCCGTCACTTTTTGAGGTCTCCATGTCAGTCGGCACTTCGCTTCAATCAATCCGCTCCGCGGCTGGATTGAGCGTTGCGCAACTTGCGACGAAGAGTCGAATCCCGGCATCGGTTATCGCAGATCTAGAGCGTGATGATTTTTCAACGTGCGGTGGGGCGGCATATGCGCGTGGTCACATCAGAACTATTTCTCGCATTTGTGGCGCTGATACTGAAGCAATCCTTGCTCAATTTGAATCTCAGACAATTCCGCTAAGTAAGTCAATTAGAGATCTACTCAACGATACAAATGTCACAAGACCGAAACCAGAGCGAAAACCACTTTCGTGGAACGCGCTGGCAGTTATAGCAGCAGCGCTCATAGCAGTTGTTGCAATCGGAGCTACCACATTTTCAAATGACGGCGGTACTAATCCTTCAATTCAGGTTAAAGAAAATGAAAAGTCCTCTGAAGTAGCAACGAAGACTTCGGGAGTTTCTGTAACGTTAACCGGTGTCAATGGACTTTCATGGGTTGCAATAAGTGATAGCACAGGAACTACCCAGTACAGTGGAAGAATTCGCCAAGGCGAATCTAGATCGTTTACCGATAATCAACTCATCTATGTCGTCATAGGAAATGCAGGGGCGATTAATTTGAAGGTCAATGGAGAAGATCTAGGAATACCAGGCGCAGTAGGTGAAGTCGTGCGACTCGAATTCGGCCCGCAAGCGCAATCTCAGCAAGGATAAATAAGAAGGCGCAGCACGTAATCGTTACAATCTGCAGGTGCCGGAGCAAGCAAAACTCAGAACAGTTGCATTAGTGACGCTCGGATGTGCACGAAACGATGTTGATTCTGAGGAACTTGCAGGTCGTTTAGCAGATGATGGCTGGGTTCTCAGCGACGATCCTTCCACTGCAGATATTGCGTTAGTGAATACCTGCGGATTTATCGAATCGGCAAAAAAGGACTCCGTTGACGCACTCCTTGAGGCGCACTCGCTTAAGAAGGATGGGACGCTGCGCGCCGTTGTTGCGGTGGGATGTATGGCTGAACGATATGGAAAAGAACTTGCTGATGCCTTACCTGAAGCAGATGCGATTCTGGGCTTTGATGATTACACCGATATTTCGAGTCGATTGCGCTCCATACTTGATGGGCATAAACCATCTGCGCGTACGCCTAAAGATCGGCGAACAATCATTCCGATTTCGCCTACTAAGCGCCAAGAAGTCCGAACTTCCATGGGTCAAGGGAGCACGTTTTCTCGGAAGCGCTTAGGTAATTCTCCGCTCGCACCATTGAAAATTGCTTCTGGATGCGATCGACGTTGCACTTTCTGCGCAATTCCACAATTTCGAGGTTCGTTCATATCTCGTCGCCCGCATGAAATTCTGGAGGAGGCGCGTTGGCTTGCTTCACAAGGAGTCACCGAACTATTTCTCGTCAGCGAAAACACCACTTCCTATGGCAAGGATCTTGGAGACCTTCGACTGATGGAGACGCTCCTTCCTGAAATTTCGAAAATTGAGGGAGTAGAACGAATCAGACTTTCGTACTTGCAGCCGGCAGAAATTCGCCCAACTCTTCTCCAGGCGATGGTTGCCACAGAAAAAGTTGTTCCCTATTTTGATATTTCGTTTCAACATGCCTCTGGGACTTTGTTGCGCAGGATGCGCCGATTTGGTGATGGCGAAAAATTCCTTCACCTGATAACTCAGATACGGGCACTTAATCCAGAGGCCGGTATTCGTTCAAATTTCATTGTGGGCTTTCCTGGTGAAAGCGAATCTGAATATCAAGAACTTGTCGATTTCATAGATGCTGCGCGCCTTGATGCCATTGGAATATTTCCATATTCAGATGAGGATGGGACAGAAGCCGCACATTTAGCGGGGAAAGTTGATGAGGGAGTGATTGCGGATCGAACTCAAAAGTTGACCGCGATTGCCGAAGAACTTGTGTATCAACGCGCTGCGGAGAGAATCGGGGAGAAGGTACGAGTCTTAATTGAAGATGCTGACCTGCAAGAAGGGCGTGCAGAGCACCAAGGTCCCGAAGTCGATTCCACAACGACGCTGCATAGTTCTGGGCGGATTCAACACGGGTACAAGGTTGGGGATTATGTTGATGCTGTGGTTGCAGATGTTGCAGGAGCAGATTTGGTGGCTCAGCCGCTATGAACTTACCTAATGCCCTAACTATTTTTCGAATTCTTGCTCTACCGCTTTGCGCATGGGCGCTTTTTAAAAATGGTGGTGATGATTCGACATGGCGCGTCATCGCATGGTTGATGTTCTTCGTTGTCGGAATGACAGATGTTTTGGACGGAAAAATCGCACGGAGTAGAAATCAGATCTCACCGCTAGGCATCATCCTTGATCCCATAGCTGATAAGGCATTTATCGCAACAGCATTGATTGGACTTTCCATATTAGATCGAATCCCTTGGTGGGTAACAACTGTGATTCTGACGCGAGAGTTAAGCGTCACGATACTTCGATTCGTCGTTATCAAACGTGAGATTATTTCGGCGAATCGTGGCGGAAAATTCAAGACGCTTATTCAGAATTTCTCAGTAGGTTTCTACATTCTCCCGCTACCTGAAAACCTTTTTCTTCCTCGAGATATTTTGCTCGGAGTCGCTATGTACCTAACAATCACTACAGGTATTCAGTACTTTAAAAGTGCGCTACGACGATGATTGATACCGCAAGAATTATTGTTGAGAAATTAAAGTCTCGAAATGAGAGCATTGCAATCGCCGAATCCTTGACCGGCGGCGGCCTTTCATCTGCGTTGACGGAAGTCCCTGGCACTTCGCACGTCTTTCTCGGCTCGATCGTTGCCTATACATCCGATGTGAAAGTCCGTGAATTAGGCGTATCCACCGATTCAATCTCAGAATTCGGTGTGGTTTCAGAAGAAGTTGCACTGCAAATGGCAGAAGGAATTCGCCGAAAATTTGGAAGTGATTGGTCTATCGCAACCACTGGCGTCGCGGGCCCAGGTCCATCTCAAGGGATTGCCGCGGGAACGGTGTGGATCGCCATCCTTGGCCCTGCTCATCGCGAATCTCTCGTTCTTTCACTTGATGGTGAAAGAGATGAAGTCCGCCGCGGCGCGGTAGAAAGCGCGCTGGCTACCTTGGCGCGTATTCTTGGAGGCTGACGAAAGGAGCGGTTCATGGTTCTTCTGCGTACGCATATTGGCCAGACCCTCCGTCAAGCGCGCATGTCACAAGGCCGCACCTTGAGAGATGTCGCAAAGGAAGCCCGCGTATCACTTGGTTATCTCTCTGAAGTTGAACGAGGTCAGAAGGAAGCATCCTCTGAACTTCTTAATTCAATCTGCATCGCGCTTAACCTGTCCCTGTCCGCAGTACTTGTTGAAGTATCTTCCCTGATCAAACTTCACGAATCCCCAGTACTTACAGTCGTCGACACAAACGCCGCGTAGGAATCGAGAGCTGTGTCTTCTGACAGCGCACGCGCAACGTACCAACACCAATCCACGATTCATCGCCGCACGCGAAACGCAATTATGAATGCGTCACGCACTCTGCTTGCAGAGAGTGGAATCGCTGGAACAAACATGATTGAGATTGCAGACCGTGCGCAAGTTTCACGTGCATCGCTGTATAACCATTTTCGAGATAAGCAAGAAGTTTTTCTGGCGCTGGTTGAAACTGAGGTAGAGAGAATTTCAACTCTCGCCATGATCGCACAATCGCGAAGCGAAGCGTTGTACACAATTTCGCGTGAGATTTCCGGTCACGAAGGCCTACGACGAGCAATCTCCGAAGATGGCGAGATCATGGCCCAGGCACTCACCGCCCGAGACCACAAAATCTGGGTGGATATCTATACCGAGTTATCAAAGATTTTTGCAACGGATGTGGTTGGAGTTGGCTTGATTCTGCGGTGGCTGATGGGACAAGTAACTGCGCCGCTCTCTGAAGAGCATTCGCGTCAACAAGCAGAACGTCTCGCCGCGATCCTGTAAGTGCGGATTACTGAATTACGGAGACGGCTCAACCAGCATTTTGGTGAAGATTGGGCTCCGTCGTATTCAAAAGACATAGTCCTTGCAGAACTTGGC
>RHAU01000031.1 GCA_010032125.1 Actinomycetota bacterium
GCCAGAGTCAACAAACTCGCAACCCAGGCAACCATGCAATACGGACAGAGAGCGCCGATTTCAAAAGTTGTCTGATACGCGAGATAGTGGCTAAAACCAACTGCGAATATTGGACCAGGAACAAGCAATTGCCAGAAACGTTTCGGAAATTCAACGCCCATCAAGAGCGATACCGCGACGACAAGCATCATGGCAAAGGCGGCAATTCCGATCAGAGAATTAGGAAAACCAAATACTTCCGCTTCTTGCGAGAGCATGACGCTCTTGCAATTCAAAACGGCGTTGATGTTGCACGATGGTTTGTAATTTGAGTCTTTGAGAATTTTCAACTTATCTATGGTAAGGACAAAGGAGGCAAGAAATCCGGCAATTGCTGCAAGCAACAATGTAATCCCGGAAACCTTAGAATTTCGGGTTTCGCTGGCAAAAGTTGGCGTCGTATCGGTCATGAGTGTTTCAAGTCTAACTTGAGTTACTTCCGAAGGCAGCGCATAGGAACGCTTCCTTTTGGTCGATATGTAGCTCTTGGTTCTGCCTCAGGAAATTCGCGGAGTGTTGTCAGTTGCATTTGTCGAGCAATTTCGAGAATGATGATTCGACTCTCCAATATTGCGAATTGGTCACCAAGACATTTGCGACTTCCCGCACCAAAAGGAAAATAGGCGCCCCTGGGTAAGGTTTTCTCGAAATCCCCTCTCCACCGTTCCGGGTTAAAGCGATCGGGTTCTTCGAAATAGCGTGGATCTCTCTGTGTGACGAATTGGCTCACCAGAACATGTGCGCCCTTGGGTATCGCAACGCCACCAAGAGTTACATCTTCGATTGCTCGACGTGGGGCCACCCAGACAGGGGGACAGAGTCGCAATACCTCATTGAAAATCGCACTAGTGAGAGGAGCGCTAAAGAGTCGCAATGCAAAATCTTCTGCTGACACATTCGTTAAAACTTCCTCTGCTTCCGCTGCTAGAGCTGCCCAATATTGCGGATTTTCGCTGAGATAAGAAAAAGTCCAGGTAAGTACATTTGCAGTAGTTTCATGGCCGCTAAGAATCAATGTCAGCGTTTCGTCTGAGATTTCGCGCGCACTCAATCTCTCTCCATCTGGCGTTGTCGCGTCAATCAATATTCCAAGCAGGTCGTCTCGTTTGATATTCAATCGGATACGTTGATCGACGATGCGCGAGGAAACATCATGTAATTCATTTGCGGCTTTTTCGAATTTTCGGAAATACGGGATTGGGGCATAATCGAAGCGATCAAGTCCTGGCAACATCGTTCGTTCGATTCGATCGATGGCAATATGCATTGCTCTTTGAACGCGTTCTGTGTCCTCACTGATATCAGAGCCGAAGAGGATGTCCGCAACTATGTCAAAAGTCAGCGACATCATCTGTGGTCCGATAGCAACTACCTCGCCGTCTCGCCACGGTTCAATATGTTTGCGCGTTAGTCCAAGCATTGTCTGTGCGTAAGACGAGATTTTGGAAATGTGAAACGGTGACTGCATGAGTCTGCGATGGCGCATATGGATCGGTTCTTCATTGGTAAGCAATCCTGTTCCCAAGACTTTTCTCATCCGCTCAAAACCGACGCCTTTAATAAAACTATGTTGTTTACTCACCGTGACTTCATGGACCATCTCAGGGGCAAAAGCTCCGATAAAGAGTTGCCCGCCAAGAAAGAACGAGGCGCAATCCCCAAACTGATCTCGAGTTTTTCGAAGGAAACCAGGCGTGTCTTTTTGAAATCTGAAGGTCAGCAACGGGGAGCGCGGACCGGCTGGCAGATCGAGATTTTTCGTCGCCCGTCGCTTCAGGGCTTTGGGAATCGGGGCATAGTCACTAGGTCGCTCCATCCGAAAGGGAGGAATGTCGACGCGAGCCATGGATAGACGGTAGGGATGGCGTGTCCAAGAGTCATTAGAACAAATGTTCGGGTAGAATTCGCTTCAACGGCGCAGAGCCGTTATGCCCAACCAGAGCGGTTCCACATTTCCGCCAGCCCCAAGGTCTGGCCGTCAGTGGTCTTCCGTACCTTCTGGACCAACCTAACGAGTAGAGAAAGGCAAGAGAAGTGGCAAAAGAAAAAGAACCACTTGATGAAAAACGTCCGACAGCAGAGAAACAAAAAGCCCTAGACACCGCGCTTGCCCAGATCGAGCGTCAGTTTGGTAAGGGCTCTGTCATCAAGATGAGCGAGAAAACATCGACTCCGATTGAAGTAATTCCAACAGGCTCCATCGCCCTTGATATGGCGCTTGGAATCGGCGGATTACCTCGAGGTCGCATCATCGAGATTTTTGGACCGGAATCCTCCGGTAAGACCACCCTCACACTGCATGCAATTGCAAATGCCCAGAAAGCCGGTGGCATCGCTGCATTTATCGATGCAGAACATGCATTTGATGCCGAGTACGCAAAGAAGCTGGGCGTTGATATCGATGCGCTCCTTGTCTCCCAACCAGATACTGGTGAACAAGCACTAGAGATTATGGATATGTTGGTTCGATCCGGCGCTCTAGATTTAATCGTTGTCGACTCTGTTGCAGCTCTTGTTCCACGCGCTGAAATCGAAGGCGAAATGGGAGATTCTCATATGGGTCTTCAAGCGCGATTGATGTCCCAAGCGCTCCGAAAAATCACTGGTGCGCTAAGTCAATCAAAGACCACCGCAATCTTTATCAACCAATTGCGCGACAAGATTGGCGTCTTCTTCGGTTCCCCTGAGACAACAACAGGTGGAAAAGCGCTGAAGTTCTATGCATCTGTCCGCATGGATATTCGACGTATTGAGACTTTGAAAGATGGACAAGAAGCGGTGGGTAACCGTACTCGCGTCAAAGTTGTGAAAAATAAGGTTGCTCCGCCATTTAAGCAGGCAGAGTTCGACATCCTCTACGGTGTTGGAATCTCCCGCGAAGGAAGCCTTCTTGATCTCGGCGTAGACCTTGGAATCGTCAAGAAATCTGGCGCATGGTTTACCTACGAAGGTGACCAACTTGGCCAAGGAAAAGAGAACTCACGCCAATTCCTTATCGATAACCCCGATCTCGCCAATGAGATTGAGGCGAAGATTCGTGGACATTTTGCAACCGCTGATATCGATCCAGCACTTGTAGCTGCAATCGATGAAGCTGCTGCTGATGTCGAGTTCTAATACCGCTGTAGAAGAAGTAGAGAGCGACCCCTACCAAGTAGCCCAGACCATTGCGCTTCTAGCCCTTGGTCGAAGAGCGAAAAGTAGGGGAGAGCTCGCTACTCTTCTCAAGAAGCGCGGCATTGATGAAGAAGTTTCTACAACAGTGCTCCAGAAACTCGAACAGCAAGGCTTTGTCAACGATTACGAATTTGCCCGCTATTGGAGCGAATCTCGACAACGGACAAAGAAAGTTTCGAGACGAATCATTATTGGAGAACTTCGCGCCAAGGGGATTAGCGATGAGATTATCGAATGGGTGACCAGCGATATCTCTGATGATGATGAATTTACCAACGCGATGCGCTTTGCAGAGCGAAAAGTAAATTCACTTCGTCGCCTAGAGCCCGAGGTCGCCTATCGACGATTACATGGCGCTCTCTCGCGGCGTGGTTTCTCAGGTAACGTCGTATCTCGAGTTCTGGCAGAGTTAGGAATCGCGCGCTCGTAACGCTCGGTACCATCTGCGGATATGAGCCCAATCCGTACCTACTCAATCCAAACTTTGGGCTGCCAGATGAATGTCCACGATTCTGAGCGGATCGCCGGCTCTCTCGACGCCGCTGGTTATTTGCCGGCACCTGAAGGTCAAGATCCAGATCTCATCGTCTTTAATACCTGCGCTGTCCGAGAAAATGCAGATAACAAGCTCTACGGTCATTTAAGTTTTCTCGCACCTGCCAAGCGCGCCAATCCCTCCCTTCAAATTGCAATCGGGGGATGCCTTGCCCAGAAAGATCAGGGCGAGATTCTTAAGCGCGCTCCTTATGTCGATGTGGTCTTTGGTACTCATAACGTGGGATCTCTTCCAGCGCTTTTAGAGCGCGCCCGCATTGAAAATGAGGCGCAGATTGAGATTAAGGAAGCGCTCGAACACTTCCCATCAACACTTCCGGCACGTCGGCATTCGGCGTTTTCTGCATGGGTCTCAATCTCCGTCGGGTGTAATAACACGTGCACTTTTTGTATCGTCCCCGCTCTTCGAGGGCGAGAGCGAGATCGCGAACCAAGTGAGATTATCGACGAAGTTCGCGCACTTGTTTCTGAAGGAGTCAACGAGATAACACTTCTGGGTCAGAATGTGAATGCTTATGGCGTTGACTTCGGCGACCGCCAAGCCTTTGCAAAACTTCTTCGCGAATGTGGAAAAGTTGAAGGGCTAGATCGGGTCCGATTCATGTCGCCTCATCCCCGAGATTTCACTGATGATGTAATTGAAGCGATGGCGGAAACAGAGAATGTGATGCCCCATTTGCATATGCCTCTGCAATCCGGCTCGGACCGAATCTTGCAGGCAATGCGCCGCTCTTATCGAATCGATAGATATCGCGGAATTATCGAAAAAGTGCGCTCAGCCATGCCACAAGCGACAATAACTACGGACATCATCGTCGGCTTTCCAGGGGAGAGTGAGGATGATTTCCAAGCAACTCTTGATATCACCCGCGAACTTCGATTCCTTGCGACATATTCATTTCAATACAGCAAGAGACCTGGAACGCCCGCAGCTGAGATGGAAAATCAGATTCCAGAAACGGTAATAAAAGAGCGCTATTCGCGCCTCCACGAACATCTCAACGCAGTCTCTCTCTCGGTAAACGAGGAGATCGTCGGTCAGGAGCGCGAAGTTTTAGTCGCTGATATCGAAGGCAATCGCGGGAGTGGCAAGAGCGAAGATTTCAGGCTGGTCCATTTCGATGCAGGAAGTTGCGATGCTCGTCCCGGAGATCTCATACGCGTACGCATCGATGCCGCAAAACCTCACTTCATCTTTGCGAACTCTGCGCCCATCTCCGTCACGAGGACACGTGGAGGAGATGCATTTGAATCGCGTAAGCGTCAGGCAGAGAGCACCGGAGTGATGCTGGGGATGCCCACGCTTAAGAGCGTTCTCATTTCATGACGCTCTTTGTCATCGTCGGAGCAACAGCAACAGGTAAGAGTGAGCTGGCGTTAGATATTGCGGAACGAATCGATGGAGAGATCATCAACGCCGATTCAATGCAGCTCTACCGAGGCATGGATATCGGTACTGCAAAACTCAGCCCTGGCGAACGTCGGGGGATTACTCATCACCTCATCGACACTCTCAACGTTAATGAAGAATCTTCGGTCGCTGCATACCAAGAGAGCGCTCGCTCCATCATTGATCGACTGATTTCGGAAGGCAAAAGTGTCGTTGTTGTCGGGGGAACGGGTTTATATATCAAGGCAATCCTTGATGACTTGAATTTTCCGGAGACAAACCCGGAGGTGCGAAAACGGATCTCTGACGAAGCAGAGCGTCTCGGCGCTGAGATCATGCACCAACGCCTCTCCAAACTCGATCCTGCTGCTGCCGTCGCAATACCCAAAGAAAATGTTCGTCGCGTCGTGCGCGCTCTTGAGGTCATCGAAATCACCGGTCGCCCTTTTACTGCTCATCTTCCACGTGCGAGTGAATCTCGGTATCCCAGTGCGCGACAGATTGGATTGGTGATGAATCGCGAGAATCTTCGGGAGCGAATCGATCGTCGAGTTGATCACATGTGGGAGCGAGGCTTAGTTGATGAGGTTAAAGCCCTTATTCCACAAGGCATTCGCGAGGGCAAGACCGCGCAAGCCGCGCTCGGTTATTCGCAGATTCTCACCTTTCTTGATGGCGAGATCGCAGAAGGTGAGGCGAAAGAAGAGACGAAGCGCGCAACCCGCCAATATGCCCGTCGACAAGAGACATGGTTTTCGCGTGATGAACGTATTCAATGGGTGAAGCCGGAAAAGAATCTCGCCTCGACAATCCTCTCAACTACGATGGGTAGTTCATGAGTCGCATAAAAGTTGGAACATATGGCCACGGAACTGAAAATGACTTTGTACTGATTTTTGATCCCGAAGATTCAGATTCGATTTCTGCTGAGGAGGTCGCACGCATCTGTAATCGCCAATCGGGAATTGGATCAGATGGACTCGTGAGAATTATTAAACGTGATGGAACCTGGTTTATGGATTATCGAAATGCAGATGGCACACTCGCCGAAACGTGTGGCAATGCATTAAGGCTCATCGCACGTTATCTCGTTGATCGTGGCCACCAGAGCGCCGGAATTTTCTCGATCAATACTCGCGGGGGAATGCGTTTTCTCAAATGCCCCGAAAGCGGTGATATCTCGGTCAATATGGGCCAGGTATCGCTGATAGACGGCGAGATTTCTGCAGAAACAGAGAGAGGCCGTTGGAACGGACTCAATATCGATGTCGGAAATCCCCACGCTGTCGTTTTTGTAGATTCGGTTGATCAGATTGGTGATCTCATTCGGCCGCCCAAAACTGAACCTGCGGATGCTTACCCCGATGGAGTCAATGTTGAATTCGTTCAAACTCTTCCCAACGGAGAGTTGAAGATGCGAGTTTTCGAGCGAGGAGTCG
>RHAU01000032.1 GCA_010032125.1 Actinomycetota bacterium
TCGTGCGTTGCGCGACGCATGGGGATGCGACGTTGAGGTGTCAGTGGTTGTGAGGGGAGAAACGCTACCCCCGTGGGGCTCATAAGACAAAGGGGGGATCAGCCGGGTATTTCCTACAGCGCTTGAGAGAATTCGCCGATGGGCCTCATCGTAGATCGAGTGGTCGCGCCCTATTTTGCAACCAACTGCTGGATCATCGCACCTGGCGTTGGAAGCCCAGCTCTTGTGGTTGATCCGGGAATAGATATTCCACATATGGCCGCTGCAATTAGTTCAAAACTGCGTGAATACAAATTAACAATGGGAGCAGTTCTCATTACTCACGGACATCTCGATCACACATTTTCCTTGATGCCCGTTATCGAAGAATGTGGAACTGCAATCACGTACGTACACTCTTTCGATCGGGATTTATTAAAGAATCCAGAGGGCGCAATGGGTGAGCACGGTCTCGGTCTGCTCAACCAATTAAGAAGCCAGATGCAACACTTACGGTTTGAAGAACCAACCGATGTTCGCGAAATTGAAAGTGACTGTCGACTTAACTGCGGCGAGATGGAGTTGGTTTTAACCCACACGCCGGGGCATACACCCGGTTCAATCATTGCGACGATAAACGATGAGGTCGTGGTGACAGGGGACACGCTCTTTGCCGGTTCTATCGGTAGGACCGATTTACCTCGTGGTTCAATGACTGAGATGCAACGCACTCTGCGTGAGAAGATTGCGCTCTTAGAACCTGGTTTAGAAGTTCTCCCCGGTCACGGTGAGAGATCGCGAATGGAGTACGAGTTGAAAAACAACCCCTATCTTCGCGCTGCTTTAGTTGGGGAATTGGCATGAGCCATAAATACCAAGCGCCAAAAGGCGTATCGGAATATTTCCCACCACGATCCTCACTCTTTGAGTATGCAATCGAACATCTCAAACGACCAGCTCTAGCAGCGGGATATCAACTCATGGAATTACCTGTTTTTGAAGATACTGAAGTTTTCTCTCGAGGAGTTGGCGAGAGCACAGATGTTGTAACAAAAGAAATGTATACATTTGAAGATCGCGGAGGTCGATCGCTCACGCTTCGCCCTGAGGGAACAGCCGGTGTGATGCGCTCGGTGATCGAACACGGTCTCGACCGTGGACAACTACCCCTTAAAGTTTTTTATACCGGCCCTTTTTTCCGCGCGGAACGCCCACAAGCTGGTAGGTATCGGCAATTCTTCCAATTTGGAATCGAGGCAATCGGCATCGACGACCCTTATCTCGATGTCGAAGTGATAGCGGTGGCTTGGCATGGTTATCGCTCACTTGGACTGAGAAATTTCACATTGAAGATTGGATCTCTCGGCGATAACGAATCAAGAACTTCTCATCGAAATGAATTAGTGAAGTTTATTTCTGGTCTTACTCTCGATGATGAAACTCGAGAGAGGAGTGTGCGTAATCCGCTCCGGTTGTTTGACGATAAACGCCCTGAGATAAAAGAGAAGATGCGAAGCGCACCTGTGCTTCTTAATTTCCTCAACACAAAAAGCCAAGAGCATTTTGACGAGGTAAAACGAATCCTTTCTAGTGAAGGAATCACTTTTGTTGTAGATCCAACAATGGTCCGTGGACTTGATTACTACACCGGCACCACTTTCGAATTTGATCACGCTGATCTCGGAGCCCAATCAGGGATCGGCGGAGGTGGTCGCTATGACGGATTGATGGAAACTTTGGGTGGCCAATCATTATCTGGAATTGGATTTGGATTGGGAGTCGATCGGATTGTCCTTGCGATGGAGGCTGAAAAAGTAACTCCGAATGATCGTAACTATCTTGACCTATTCGTGATTCCTCTCGGCGAGGCTGCCAAGTCGCAAGGATTTTCTATGGTTGAAAAGATGCGCTCTGCGGGATTTGTCGCAGACTTAGCTTTCGGAGAGCGCGCTCTCAAAGGTGCAATGAAGGCCGCCGATCAGAGAAATGCTCGCTTCGTTCTCGTTCTTGGCGATAACGAGGTTTCATCAGGCACTGCAGAATTGAAACGGATGAGCGATGGAAGCACCTCTTCGGTTACCCTTGCCTCTCTCGTTGACGCTTTCAGGGATCTCTCTGCATAGAGAAATCAACGAAAACCATAGGCAGGTGACGTGTTCCGTACTCGTGGCGCTGGGACTCTGCGTTCCAGTGATGAGGGGTCTGAAGTAACCCTTGCAGGTTGGGTTGCGCGCCGTCGTGACCACGGTGGCGTCGCCTTTATTGATCTTCGAGACTCAACTGGAAATGCACAAGTAGTCATCTCCGATCCAAAGATTGCTGGCGCATTACGAGCAGAGTGGTGCGTTCAGATTGTTGGTTCGGTCGCAAAACGCCCAGCAGGCAATGAAAACCCTTCTCTTCCTACCGGTGAGATTGAAGTTGTGTGCTCATCTCTGACCGTACTGAGCGAAGCAGCAGCTCTTCCGTTCCCCGTTGACTCCGGTGAGAAAGTGAATGTCAGCGAAGAGATTCGACTTAAGTATCGCTATCTGGATTTGCGGAGAGAAGAGCAGAGTAAGGCGCTTCGGACGCGTTCTAAAATCACGTCCATTATCCGCACTGTCATGGATCAAGAAGGTTTTCTTGAAATAGAGACTCCCTATTTAACGCGCTCCACACCTGAAGGAGCTCGCGATTTCCTCGTTCCCGTAAGACTCCAACCCGGTAGCTGGTATGCCTTGCCTCAGTCTCCACAACTGTTTAAGCAACTTCTCATGGTCTCTGGAATCGAAAAGTACTACCAAGTTGCTCGCTGTTTCCGAGATGAGGATTTTAGAGCCGATCGTCAGCCTGAATTCACACAGGTCGATATTGAGATGTCTTTCATCGACCAAGAAGATGTTATATCTGTTACAGAGAAGATTTTGCGCGAAGTTTTTAAGTCGACATTGGACGTAAGTGTTTCTCTTCCCATCGAACGTATGACATATCGCAATGCGATGGACCTGTATGGATCCGATAAACCAGATCTGCGATTTGAAAACACTTTGACTGATGTAACGGAGTTCTTCAAAGAGACCTCCTTTAGAGTCTTTCAGGCTCCCTACGTGGGCGCAGTTGTTATGCCTGGCGGTGCGGGTTCGCCGAGACGCGAGCTTGATGCATGGCAGGAGTGGGCGAAGGCGCGGGGAGCAAAGGGACTTGCTTATATTTTGGTTGGCGACGATGGAACCTTAAGTGGACCAGTAGCTAAGAATCTCTCAGAGAAGGAAACCATAGGAATTGCGGCAGCCGTCGGAGCTAAGAATGGTGATGCAATTTTCTTCGCTGCTGGAGAAAAAGCTGCGTCGCAAAATCTCTTAGGTGCGGTGCGATTGGAGATTGGTCAACGCTGCAATCTCATCCGAAACGAATGGAAATTCCTCTGGGTTGTTGACGCTCCTATGTTTGAGAGAACGGAAGAAGGCGGTTGGACAGCGGTTCACCATCCATTTACCGGACCGAAACCAGAATATGAGGAGAGCTTTTCTTCGGACCCTGGCTCAGCTCTCGCTTATGCCTATGACATTGTTCTTAATGGAAATGAAATTGGTGGGGGATCCATCCGTATTCACCGTCGAAACATCCAGCAACGAGTCTTTGATGTGATCGGTTTGAGCCGCGACGAGGCCGAAAGCAAATTCGGTTTTCTCTTAGAAGCATTTAATTATGGTCCGCCACCTCATGGTGGAATAGCACTTGGTTTAGACCGTCTGGCGGCATTAATTGCGGGCGCAGAGTCGATCCGAGAAGTCATTGCATTTCCAAAAACCGCTAGCGGGGGAGATCCTTTGACTGGAGCGCCGACTCCGATCACTCCAGCGCAACGAAAAGAATCTGGAATTGACGCGGTTCCCGAGGAGAAAAAATGAGCATTGATCAATCTCGACCACGTGACACGGATAGAAAGACACGAATCCACCTCTCTTTCTATGACAGAACTAAATTCATTCTTCTCTTCACAGTGGTATTTCTTATTCTCGTCTGGTCGGATATGTCTGGAGATGAAAATCTCAGTTTCGCGAAGGCATTCGAAGCGAGCGCAAATCGTCGCTGGTGGATTTTTCTCTTATTAGCGATAGAAACCATCAGACAAGCACATTTTCTCGTTGCCGAGCTAGCCGCTCCGTACCACGGCATCTGGCAACGTTATTTCGGTTTTGTCGATCGGACGACACGTCGTCTCTCTGATTGGACGAGATTTCGAATCTCTCGAGTTGTTAAATGGCTAGTTGTCATCTCGCTGCTATCCATTGTCCTAGGTGCAATCTATAAAGAGACGCCAGTTCGCGCTCTCTTTTTCGCACCTAAAGCGCTGTGGAGCGCGTTACCTGTTATCGCTCAACTTGCGTTTGCGGTTGTATTTGTCATCATTCAATTTGTTGCCATTTTCTGGTTCTTAAGTCGTGGTGGGATTGATACTTATTTTCCTGACGATATCAAAACTAGATTTTCTGATGTTTGGGGTCAAGATCACGTGCTCGCGCGCATCAAAGAGAACCTTGTCTTCCTAGAGAATCCAGAGAGCATTGAACGTTTAGGTGGTTACGTTCCTGGTGGAATTTTGCTTTGGGGTCCTCCCGGAACCGGAAAAACCCTCATGGCCGAATCAATGGCCGGCGAAACCGGAAAACCTTTCGTTTTCGTCGATCCTGGCGCATTTAACAATATGTTCTTTGGTATCGGAATATTGAAGGTAAAGGGCCTATTCCGGAAGTTGCGAAAACTAGCGCTGCGTTACGGCGGAGTTGTTGTCTTTTTCGATGAAGCTGATGCTCTAGGAAATCGCGGCATCATGACCAACCGAGGACCAGGCGCTTATTCGAAATTTGATCTCAGTTGTCACGGGATTTCATATCTTTCAGATAGCGCAGCGAGTGAGGTTACGCGTCAATTGGTGACACACGGTTCTCGTCAAACCAAGGAAGTAAATAGATTTGTTATGGGTGCGGGAGGAGCAGGTGGTGGCGCAGGAATGGGAACATTGCAAGCCCTCCTTACCGAACTTTCTGGACTTAAGAAGCCACGCGGTTTTTTCAATCGAATCGTTCGCCGAACTTTGGGAATGCGCCCGAAAAATCCGCCGAAGTATCGAATTCTGGTCGTTATGGCAACAAACATGCCTGAATCTCTCGACGAAGCATTGTTACGTCCGGGCCGAATAGATCGAATGTATCGCGTGGGTTATCCGAGTAAGGCCGGTCGCATTCGTACGTATCAGGGATACCTCGAGAAAATTTCGCATAGTTTGTCGCCTGAAGAGATCGAAAAACTTGCAATCATCACTCCGTACGCGACTGGCGCAACCATCAAGGATCTTGTCAACGAGTCATTGATTATGGCGATTCGTTTTGGCCGAACAAGTGTCACTTGGTCAGATGTGCTCAAGGCAAAACAACTGAAACAACTCGGGCCTTCAGAAGATGTGGAATACATAGAACGTGAACGCCATGCAACAGCCGTCCATGAAGCCTGTCACGCTGTGATGGCGTATCGAGTACGTAAGCACATGGATATTGATATTGCGACTATTGAAAAAGGGGCTGAGTACCTCGGCATGGTTGCTTCGATTCCGCCTGATGACCAATTCACACACTGGAAGAGCGAATACGAGGGTGACATTCTCGTTTCACTCGCTTCTTTAGCCGGAGAGCGGATGTTCTTTGACGGTGATAATTCTTCCGGAGTTTCAGGCGATCTCGAATCTGCCACGACAGTTGCTGGATTGATGGAAGGTTATTGGGGCATGGGTTCAACTGTTTCCTCGTATGCATCAAGTAGAAGGATGGAGCTTGGTGCGCCCGGCGGTGCAAAACCAAATGAAAATAAGCAAGAAATGCGGCGCGCACTTTCGGATCGGATTGAAGACAATCTTTCGCACTTACTTCTCCGGGCGGAGCAATTGCTACGTGAAAATCGCGCACAAGTTCTCTCCGTTGCCCACGCACTCGAGTCTCATAAAACGCTCTCCGGTGCAGATGTTCACGCGGTTATTGAGGGAACTCAGGGCGATGTTGTGAATGGTTCCTTGTACCTGAAACCAGAAAACATCGCGTTAATTGAGGCCTATCATCAATCTGCCCTCCAAGCACATAAAGAACATCGAAAGCCAGAGCTGCCGCTTCCGATTCTCGCGTAGGCGATTCGGTAAGGTGACCTTATGAGCGCAGGTGGAATTGCAGCGATTATCGCGGCTTCGGCCTTGCTCGTTATTGCACTTGCCCTCGCCTATGCGGTCATTCGCCTCGGTCGGGCAATTGATGAAGTTGGGACCGCAGTCAAGGAGATTACGTCAGAAACCACTCCTCTCTTAAACGAGGTAACAACCACGGTTGAACTCGTCAACGGCCCGCTGCAAAGTATTAATAAAGTTACGCGTTCCATGGAGGAACTCAGTACCAAGATTTCTGAAAGCACCAGCTCTTTCTTGGACAAGAACCAGATCGCGATGAAAGCAGCGGGTGCGGTACTTACCGCTGCCCAGCTCCGTAAAAAGGGGAAGAAGAAGTCCAAGAAGAGTAAGAAGGCGGATTTCATCGACGACGAGGAGTTCTAGTACCTCGTGAAATCAGTTGAGATT
>RHAU01000033.1 GCA_010032125.1 Actinomycetota bacterium
GGTAGCCGCGATATTCTCCGGGAGTCCGATGTGCGATAGGCGCTTCTGAAGCGATGACAAGAACCGAAGAACGAGAAATCGCAGCCTCACCAAATGCACCAAGAGCATTCGCAGCACCTGGTCCGGTCGTTGTTAATGCAACTCCAATTCCACCAGTAGCTCGCGCTAATCCGTCAGCGGCATAGACGGCACTTTGTTCATGTCGAACGCTGACAATTCGCGGTACATCTCCATCAAGGGCGTTCCACAATGGAAGATTGTGAACACCAGGGATTCCAAAAGTCGTCGTCACTCCGGCGTTCTTGAGAAGGCGAAGAACCTCACCTGCCACAGTACTTGCGCTATCGGAATGACCCACCGGCGAAGAATAACTCGTAGTCATCGATAAGTTTTTAGTGTTAGATAACGGAATGACTTTTACATCGACAAATCCTGCAGATTTCTCGGAAATAGTTGGCACGGTACCTGCGGCGAATGCAAGCGATATCGTCGAAGCCCTCCGTCGAGCAAAGAAGGCTCAGGCCGAATGGGCAAAGGTTCCCGCACCTGCGCGTGGACGAGTCATTGCTAATGTGGGAAGACTTGTTGAAAAGAATAAGGAATCACTGTCACGGATCGTCACTCGTGAGATGGGAAAGGTCTATAGGGAAGCGCTTGGAGAAGTGCAAGAAGTTGTTGATACATGTGACTTCTTCTTAGGTGAAGGTCGACGTCTCTACGGTCAGACAGTTCCAAGTGAGATGCCAAAGAAAAATCTCTTTACTTTTAGAAATCCTGTGGGAAGCGTCTTCATCATCACCGCTGGAAATTTCCCTGCCGCTGTCCCGTCGTGGTATCTCGTACCAGCGCTCCTTGCTGGAAACTCCGTCGTCTGGAAACCATCTGAATTCACGCCCGTTGTTGCGAAGGCGCTGACCTCGCTCTTTCATGCTGGTGGAATTCCCAAAGATCTTTTGATCACTGTTGTTGCAGAAGGCGAAGAGACATTTAAGGCGTTAGATCTCGGACTTAAAGAAGGGTTGATCAATAAAGTTGGATTTACTGGTTCTACAGAAGTTGGAAGAAAAATTGGCGCGAAAACCGGCGAATATATACAAAGTGCATGCCTGGAGTTGGGCGGCAAGAACCCCATGGTCGTTATGCCAGATGCCAATCTTGATCTCGCGCTCGAAGGCGCGCTCTTCGCAGGTTTTGGAACCGCGGGTCAACGGTGTACTTCATTAGGAACGCTCTGGTTACATGAATCGATTTACGACGCGTTCCTTGCTCGCTACTCCTCCCTAGTCGGTGATGCGAAAGTGGGCGATCCGTTTAGTGATGTTCTCTATGGTCCGATGATCAGCGAGCGATATCTAGATAATCATCTTCGCCATCTAGAGATGATTAAGCCGCACCATCACGTCAGCGGATCTTCTGCGCTGGGAAGAATTACACAATCGAATCCGCGATCTGGTTTCGTGGGCGATCCTGACAAGGGATTCTTCGCTCACCCCACCATCGTTGCTGGGATCAAGAGCGATGATGAGTTGTATTACACCGAAACATTTGGACCGCTTGTCACAGTCGGAAAATTCAAAAACCTTGATGAAGCAATTGAACTATCAAATGGGCACGGCTACGGACTCTCCTCCTCTATTTATACGAAAGATCCAGAAAATGTCTGGCGCTTTAGAGAGGGAATCTCGGCTGGCATGGTCTCCATAAACAATTCAACATCGGGCGCCGAAGCGCATCTTCCCTTTGGTGGCAACGGCAAAAGTGGAAATGGTTCTCGTCAGAGTGGAATCTGGGTCTTAGATCAATTCACCCGCTGGCAAGCCATGAATTGGGATTGGTCAAACAAATTGCAGAAAGCGCAGATGGATACCATCGAAATCGAACATAATCCAGATTTTCTTCTTTAGTATGCAGATCCCACAATCTGTTGATGTCGTCATAGTTGGTGGCGGAGTCATGGGAACTTCTGCCGCTTTTCATTTGGCGGAAGCGGGGGTTTCTGTTGCCCTCTTTGAAGCACACGAACTTGCAAGCGGATCTACCTCAAAAGCCGCTGGCGGTGTGAGAGCAAATTTCTCGGATGAACTCAATATTGCACTAGGGGCACGTTCTTTAGAGTTACTTGCAGAATTTGGGAAACGACCAGGATACGAAATTGATCTCCATCGGCCTGGTTATTTATTTGCACTCACTAACCCCGGTGATGTTGAGCTCTTTGAACGCTCAACAAAACTTCACCATAACTATGGCGTTGAATCCAGAATGATCTCGCCACATGAGGCTCGTTCTATCTCGCCATTGCTTCATACTGAAGGGCTGCTCGCCTGTTCTTTCACACCGAATGATGGTCACTGCACCCCGGAAGCAGTCGTTCTTGGTTACGCATCTGGCGCACGTAAACATGGCGCTCATATTTTTACCCAAACAAAAGTTATCGAAATACAAACCAAAGGCGACGACATCAGCGCAGTCCTCACTGATAAAGGAGCAATCTCGACGGGGGCGGTTATCAATTGTGCTGGAGCTTGGTCGCCCACTATTGCTGCCTTTGTTGGCCTCGAACTTCCGGTAACGCCTTATCGCCGCGAGTTGGCCATAACAGAACCACTCGGCCTAGATTTTGCAGATCTGCCTTCCTCCATGCCGATGACAATTGATTACTCCACTTCGCTGTATTGGCATCGCGAAGGCGATGGAATTTTGATGGGCTTTTCCGATAAGACAAATCCCCCTGGATTTGAATTACTGCGAGATCCGCGCTTCCCAGAGAAGTTGGGCGCACTTGCCGAGATTCGAGCACCTCGATTGTTGGATCTTGGTATTCGTAGCGGATGGACTGGCCTTTATGAAGTCACGCCCGATCACAATGCTCTTTTAGGAGAATTCGAACACGTGAGTAGATTCTTTTATGCAACTGGTTTTAGTGGCCATGGATTCCTCCAAGGTCCTGCCATCGGTGAGATTCTCCGAGATCTTTACCTCGAGCGCGAGCCATTCATCGATATCTCTGCATTATCTGCGGAGCGGTTTACAGAATCTGGCGAACTTCGACCAGAGATGAATATCGTTTAAGATGCAACGGTGAGCAAAGAGGTAACGCAGCGAGAACTTACCGACCTTCTCGCACTAGATTCACGTTTGAATCCAGAGCAGAAGGCTCTCAAAAAAGTTGTTCGCGACTTTGCCGATCGAGAATTGCGACCCCATATCGCCGAATGGTTTGAATCAGGCGAGATTCCCGCACGTGAATTAGCTAAGAAAATCGGTTCACTTGGTTTGTTGGGCATGCATCTTGAGGGATATGAATGCGCAGGTGCTGATGCGCTCTCCTACGGTCTTGCTTGTCTTGAATTAGAGGCGGTTGATTCTGGCCTTCGATCCCTCGTCTCTGTTCAAGGTTCTCTATCCATGTATGCGATCTATGCCTATGGAAGTGAATCCCAGAAAAAAGAATGGCTGCCTAAGATGGCTCGAGGCGAAGCAATTGGTTGTTTTGGTCTTACCGAAGCAGATTTTGGAAGTAATCCATCAGGAATGCGAACGACTGCTCGTCGCGATGGAAAAGATTGGATTATTAACGGTTCAAAAATGTGGATTACCAACGGGAATATCGCAGATGTTGCCATCATCTGGGCCAATAGCGATGAAGGAATTCGCGGTTTCTGCGTACCTACTAATACGCCCGGATTTAAAGCCAATCTCATCAAACATAAACTCTCACTTCGCGCATCAATAACCTCAGAGTTAGTTTTCGAGAATCTTCGCGTACCTGATGAGTATCGCCTCCCTGAAGCAAAAAGTCTTCGCGCTCCGCTCATGTGTCTGGCAGAGGCGAGATTTGGAATCATCTTCGGAGTCGTGGGTGCTGCGCGTGATTGCCTCGAAAGTTCTATCGCATATGGAAAATCACGAGTCCAATTTGATCGTCCTATTGCCGGTTATCAACTAACCCAAGCAAAGTATGCAGAGATGGCCTCAGGGATAACTTCTTCTCTCCTACTTGCCTATCATCTTGCCGACCTCAAAGATGCGGAAAAGATTGAACCCGAGCAGATAAGCATGGGCAAATACCACAACGTGAAGACTGCTCTCGAGATTGCTAGAAGTGCTCGCTCAATTCTTGGCGGCGCTGGAATCACGACGGAATATCCAATTTTCCGACATATGAGCAATCTTGAAACGGTACTTACCTATGAAGGTACGCACGAGATTCACACTCTTGTTATCGGACAAGCGCTCACAGGAGAGAACGCCATCCGTTAACTAATGACCGCCGAGATAAGCCTTGGTGATCTGATCATCTTTACGAAGATCTGAAGCTTTTCCGCTCATCTTCACTTTTCCAGATTCCATGACATATGCACGATCAGCGACTTCAAGTGCTGCCATCGCGTTCTGTTCGATGAGAAGAATCGTGGTGCCTTGTTGGCGAATCTTGGTAATTGTTTCAAAGATCATTTCGACGAGAACTGGTGCAAGACCCATCGAAGGCTCATCAAGAAGGAGCAATGACGGTGCGCCCATCAACGCTCTACTGACTGCGAGCATCTGTTGTTCGCCACCTGACATCGTTCCAGCGCGCTGCGAAATACGCTCTCGCAAACGTGGGAAGAGATCGAGCACTCGCTCCATATCTTCATTCACGGCAGCTTTGTCGTCACGAAGGAACGCGCCAAGTTCAAGATTCTCACGTACCGTCATTCGTGCGAAGATTCGTCGACCTTCTGGTGAATGACAGATTCCAAGCCCGACAATTTCGTGTCCTGGTCGTCCATCGATCCGCTCACCATTGAAAGTTATCTCGCCAGAACGTGGCTTCAATAACCCCGAGATCGTACGAAGAGTGGTGGATTTACCCGCACCGTTAGAGCCAACAAGCGTGACAATCTCGCCTTTGTTAACGGAAAGTGAGACATCCTTAACTGCAACGATTTTGCCGTATGCAACTTCAATATTCTTAACATCAAGCATCGCGGTCATTACTTGGACTCCTTACTCTTACCAAGGTACGCCTCAATGACGCGCTTGTTGCTCTTGATCTGATCGGGTGTGCCTTCGGCGATCTTCTCGCCTTGATCGAGAACGGTAACCCGCTCCGAAACGCTCATCACGACCTTCATGTCATGTTCAATCAACATGATTGAGATATCGCGTTCTGCCACAAGTCGCTTCACGAAGTCGATGAAAACCTGTGACTCCTGTGGATTCATACCTGCCGTTGGCTCATCTAGGAGAAGAACTTTCGGTTCAAGCGCGAGTGCTCGAGCAACTTCTAGGCGACGTTGATCGCCATAGGAGAGATTGCGGGCAAATTCGTACGTCCACTTCCCCAAACCAACATAATCAAGAAGCTCTTGAGCGCGATCTTCTGCGCCTTGTTCTTCTCGTCGTTGCTTCGGAGTTCGAAGAATGGTTGAAGTAATGCCCGATTTCAAACGCGAGTGCATCGCGACCATAAGATTTTCTTGGGCGGTCATCAGACCAAAGAGTCGGATGTTCTGGAAGGTGCGAGCGATTCCAATCGACGCAATCTTGTGCGGAGGAAGGTCAGTGATATCGCGACCTTCGTAATCAATGGTCCCGGCTGATGGCTTATACAAACCAGTGAGCACATTGAAGAATGTTGTCTTTCCGGCGCCGTTCGGGCCGATGAGAGAGACAACTGAGCGTCGTGGAATTGTGAAGTCGACTGAGTTAACAGCGAGAAGACCACCGAAGGCAACGCTGACTGACTTTGCTTCTAGTACGTTGCTCATTACTTCTTCTTTCCAGTGCTGGATTCAGAATCTTCCAACTCTTCTTCATGGAGCACCATCTTCAATCGCGACTCAGGCAATAAACCTTCGCGTTTAAAGAGCATCATCAGAATAAGGACAAGGCCGAAGAGTAAGAAGGTGAAGGAGGCGAAATCTACGTCGGTGCCAAAACGTTCGTTGTAGAAAGCACCAAATGCCGACAATCCGTTTCCATTGACCCACGAGAGAATGAACGCGCCGAGGATCACACCCCAGACATTTCCCATTCCACCGAGCACGACCATCGCGAGCAAGAAGATTGAGATCGCAAAGTTAAATCGCTCCGCGTAAACACCGTTGACGTGTGTCGCGAATGCAACGCCGCCAAGGCCGCCAGCAAAAGCGCCGACCGCATAAGAAGCGAGTTTTGTCCGCATCAATGGAACACCCATCATGCTTGCCGCCAATTCATCTTCACGAATCGCAAGCCAAGCGCGACCGAGGCGACCGCGACGAAGGCGCAGCGAAATAAAGACCATGACTGCAGTCAAGAGGATA
>RHAU01000034.1 GCA_010032125.1 Actinomycetota bacterium
GAGAAGAACTACGCCAGCAGCATCCTCGCCTTGAACAGGGTGCGGAATAGTGCCTTGAATTCTTGGAACTTTGAAGAAGGATTTCTTCGCTTCTTCAACTGCCTTCGCAATCGCTTGCGGAACTTCATTTGCTTTTCCGTAGCCAACGCCAACCATGCCATTGCCATCGCCGAGAACGACAAGAGCGGTAAATGAGAATCGACGTCCACCAGAGACAACCTTTGCGACGCGGTTGATGAAGACAACGCGCTCGATATAAGGAGACTTCTCGCGGCTATCAGCGGAATCGCGGCGGTCACGCTTATCGCGATTGCGCTTTGGCTTCTCGCCAGCTTCTTGTGCTGTTACTAATTCATCATTTGCCATTAGAAGTCCAATCCATTCTCGCGCGCACCATCGGCAAGTGCAGCAACGCGACCGGTGTAACGGTTACCACCGCGGTCGAATACGACAGCAGTGACTCCTTTTGCCTTTGCGCGATCTGCGACAAGTTGGCCCACAACGCGAGCTTTCTTTGTCTTATCTGCAGATTGAGCGCGAAGATCTTTTTCCATCGTCGAAGCCGAGGCGATGGTGAAACCTTTTGTGTCATCGACAATCTGGGCAACGAGGTGACGAGCAGAACGGGTGACAACAAGGCGTGGACGCTCTGCAGTTCCCGAGATTCGCTTACGAACTCGGAAGTGGCGACGTGCTCGCGCGACTTGAGTAGATCCGTTAACAATCTTCTTAGCGATGTTCATGCTTTCTTACCTGTCTTTCCAGCCTTGCGACGGATGCGCTGACCGAGAAGATGTACGCCCTTACCCTTATAAGGATCGGACTTACGAAGCTTCTGAATCTTCGCAGCAGTCTCACCGACGAGTTGCTTATCTACGCCAGTAATAGTGAATTCGGTTGGTGATTCAACAGTGAAAGCAATTCCTGTTGGTGCAGGGAAGAGAACTGGATGTGAGTAGCCAAGAGCGAACTCAAGATCCTTGCCCTTCAGCGCGACTTTGTAACCAACGCCAGTGATGACAATCTTCTTCGAATATCCCTGGGTGACACCAGTAATCATGTTCGCAACAAGAGTGCGGGACATTCCGTGAAGTGACTTCGCAGCGCGTTCATCATTCGCACGAGTGATAACGATGGAGCTCTCTTCCTTCGCAACCTTGATGAGTTCCGGGAAGTTGTGAGAGAGAGTTCCCTTTGGTCCCTTAACAGAGATGCTCTGTCCGGTGAGATTAATTTCGACTCCGGATGGAATCGCAACAGGCATTTTTCCGATACGTGACATAGCGATCACCATACGTAGGCGAGAACTTCTCCGCCTACGCCTTGCTTATTTGCCTGTCGATCGGTGAGCAGACCTTGTGATGTTGAAATGATTGCAACACCAAGGCCGCCGAGAACTTTTGGAAGGCCAGTTGACTTGGCATACACGCGAAGTCCTGGCTTTGAAACACGACGAAGTCCAGCGAGTGAACGTTCGCGGTTTGCTCCGTACTTAAGATCGATAACAAGTGTCTTACCGAAACCTTCTGGGTTATCGGTCACTTTGTATCCAGAGATATATCCCTCTGCCTTAAGTATTTCTGCAATACGGACTTTGACCGACGAGGATGGCATAGAAACCGTCTCGTGGTAAGCCATATTTGCGTTGCGCAGACGTGCAAGCATGTCTGCGATTGGATCTGTCATTGTCATTCGTGGCTCATCGCCTTTCTTCGGGTGGTATCTCTTTCGAGACCTATCCGATAGTTGTTACCAGGAAGCTTTCGTAATACCGGGGAGTTCTCCGCGGTGTGCCATCTCTCTGAAGCAGACTCGGCATAGACCGAACTTCTGATAGACGGAGTGTGGACGACCACAACGTTGGCAACGTGTGTAACCGCGCACCTTGAACTTTGGCTTGCGGCTCGCCTTAACTTTCAGTGATGTCTTGGCCATGTGGTCTCCTATTAATCCCGGAATGGGAATCCGAGCGCACGTAGCAACGCGCGACCTTCATCATCATTCTTGGCTGATGTAACGATTGTGATGTCCATACCGCGTACGCGATCCAACTTATCTTGTTGAATTTCCGGGAACACAACCTGCTCGGTAAGACCGAAGGTGTAGTTACCACTTCCATCGAACTGCTTTGGAGAGAGTCCACGGAAGTCACGGATACGAGGCAATGAAACTGAGAGAAGTCGATCCATAAACTCCCACATACGATCGCCGCGGAGCGTGACATGTGCTCCAATCGGCTGACCTTCGCGGAGTTTGAAGTTAGCGATTGACTTGCGCGCCTTTGTGACGACTGGACGCTGTCCAGTAATTGTCGCGAGGTCGCGAATCGCACCTTCAATCAACTTGGAATCTTTTGCTGCTTCGCCAACACCCATGTTCACAACAACTTTGACCAGTGTTGGAACTTGCATCCGGTTCTTGAGGCCGAATTGCGAGATGAGGTTTGCAGAAATCTCGTTCTTATAACGAGTCTTCAAACGAGGAGCGGTCGCAGTTGTCATTAGAGATCCTCCCCGGTTCGACGAGAAATTCGAATGTTCTTTCCTTCATCATCCTTGCGGACTGCGATACGTGTTGCCTTATCGTCATCAGCCAGAAGCATCACATTTGAATATGCGATTGATGCTTCAACAGTGAGGATTCCGCCAACTTTTGCACCACGTTGTGAAGTCTCTTCCTTCGTGTGTTTCTTAACGCGGTTTACACCTTCGACAGTAACGCGAGCGCGCTTCATATCGACATTAAGAACTTTTCCGGTAAGACCTTTATCTTTTCCGGCGATGACGAGGACGGTGTCGCCTCTCTTAATACGCATTACAGCACCTCCGGAGCGAGTGAGATGATCTTCATGAATCGCTTATCGCGCAGTTCACGAGCAACTGGTCCGAAGATACGAGTACCGCGAGGTTCGTTATCTTCTTTAATGATGACCGCAGCATTCTCATCAAATTTGATGTAGGAACCATCTGGACGACGATTCTCTTTAACAGTGCGAACGATGACAGCCTTAACAACTTCACCCTTCTTCACTTGTCCACCAGGAATTGCATCCTTGACGGAGCAGACGATGACATCGCCAATACCTGCGTATCGACGTTGTGTGCCACCGAGAACACGGATACAGAGAAGCTCGCGAGCTCCGGTGTTATCCGCTACACGTAGACGTGACTCTGCTTGAATCATGATTACTTCGCCTTCTCGATGATCTCCACTACGCGCCAACGCTTTGTTGCCGAGAGTGGACGGGTTTCCATGATGCGAACGCGATCGCCAACGCCAGCGGAGTTGGTCTCATCGTGCGCCTTGAACTTCTTATTCTTGGTAATAACTTTCGAATAAAGGCCATGTGCAGCGCGCTCTTCGATTTTAACGACGACGGTCTTATCCATCTTGTCGCTAATAACGATGCCTTCGCGGACCTTTCGGAAATTGCGGTCGGTCATGCTGCGCCTCCGATACCAAGTTCACGTTCGCGGATCACGGTGTAGATCCGAGCGATCTCTTTGCGGACAGCGGTAAGGCGACCATGGCTCTCAAGTTGGCCAGTTGCAGCCTGGAAACGAAGGTTGAATAACTCTTCCTTCGACTCCTTCAACTTCTCTTGAAGTTCTTCTGTGGCTAATGCACGAAGTTCTTCAGCGGTAGTTATTTTCGCCATTGTTATGCCTCCTCACGTAGTACGACGCGGGACTTGACTGGAAGTTTGTGTGCAGCACGAGAGAATGCTTGATTTGCAATGTCAGCAGTAACGCCAGAGATTTCAAAAAGAACTCGGCCCGGCTTGACGTTTGCAATCCAAAATTCTGGTGAACCTTTACCGGAACCCATACGAGTTTCAGCAGGTTTCTTTGTGAGTGGACGATCTGGATAGATATTGATCCAAACTTTTCCACCACGCTTGATATAGCGAGTCATCGCAATACGAGCAGCTTCGATCTGGCGATTGGTGAGGTATCCACCTTCAGTTGCCTGGAGACCGAAATCACCGAATGCAACAGCAGTTCCGCCTTTTGCTTTACCGGAACGCTTCGGGTGATGTTGTTTGCGGTGCTTAACGCGACGTGGAATCAACATTATGCCTCGCCTCCTTCTGTAGTTGGAGTTGCTGCAGGAGTTTCAACAGCAGTCGCTTCAGCAGCAGCGCTTTCTGCGGCGCGCTCTTCAACCGATGTTGTTGTGACTTCACCTTTTTGTGGACGTGGTGCGCGGCGAGGACGAGCAGTCTTCGCAGCCTTTGCGGCAGCGAGTGCTGCAGCTTCACGTTCTGTGCGGGACTCAATGACTTCGCCCTTATAGATCCACACTTTCACACCGATGCGGCCGAAGGTTGTGTGCGCTTCATGGAAGCCATAATCAATATCGGCGCGGAGAGTGTGAAGTGGAACGCGGCCTTCGCGATAGAACTCAGAGCGCGACATTTCTGCGCCACCAAGTCGACCACCGCATTGAACTCGAATTCCTTTTGCACCTGCTTTAAAAGCAGTCTGCATTCCTTTGCGCATTGCGCGACGGAAAGAGACGCGAGCAGCAAGCTGTTCTGCGATGCCTTGGGCAACAAGTTGTGCATCGATTTCTGGATTCTTCACTTCGAGAATGTTGAGCTCGACGCGCTTTCCAGTTAACTTCTCAAGATCAAGACGGAGACGATCTGCTTCAGTTCCACGGCGACCAATAACAATTCCTGGACGCGCAGTGTGAAGGTCGATGCGGACGCGCTCACGAGTGCGTTCAATCTCAATACGAGAAAGACCTGCGCGTTCCATCTTGGAGGCCATCATCTTTCGGATCATGACATCTTCTTTTACATAATCTTTGTAGAGTTTTTCTGCATACCAACGAGATTTGAACTCAGTGGTGATACCTAGGCGGAAGCCATGTGGATTTATTTTTTGACCCATTTAGTTGGCCTCCTCTTCCTTAGCGGCAGCTTTCTTTGCAGCGCTCTTCTTTGGCTTTGCACTCTCAACAACCGCTTCGGCAGCCGCTGCTTCTGCAGCAGCCTTTGCACGCTTGCGCGCTTCTGCCTTGGAGATTGGGCGATAGTTCTTATCGTCTGAGAGAGTGACAGATATTTGTGATGAACGCTTCAAGATCTGATAGCCGCGACCTTGGGCACGTGGGCGATAACGCTTCATCGTGATTCCCTCATCGACTAGCGCTTCGGTAACCCAGAGTTCGGATGCATCACGAATCGCTGGATTCTTCTGCTTTGCATTTGCAACAGCAGAGTTAAGAAGTGAATAGAGATCTTCGCTCACAGCAACTTGTGGTGAGAACTTCGCAATGCGAAGCGCCTCATCAGCACGTTGTCCGCGGATCATGTTGACAACACGTCGCGCCTTTTGTGGCGTTACGCGAATGGAACTCAACGATGCTTTCGCGATTAATGGAGTGTTATTCGGCACGGGTCACCGTCCGATCTTCTTGCTTGACGTGGCCTTTGAAGGTACGAGTTGGAGCAAACTCGCCCAGCTTGTGGCCGATCATCGCTTCTGTGATGTAAACCGGAACATGCTTACGTCCATCATGCACCGCAATGGTGTGGCCGATCATCGAAGGGGTGATCATCGAGCGACGAGACCATGTCTTAATGACATTCTTGGTGCTCTTCGCATTCTGTTCATCCACCTTCTTTTCAAGGTGATGATCCACGAATGGACCTTTCTTCAAGCTACGTGCCACTGTTGCTGCTCCTTATCGGCTCTTGTTGCTTGGACGGCGACGGACGATTAATTGATCACTCGCTTTTTTCTTACGAGTGCGAACTTCAGGCTTACCCCATGGTGAAACAGGATGGCGACCACCAGAGGTCTTTCCTTCTCCACCACCATGTGGGTGATCAACTGGGTTCATAACAACACCGCGAACAGTTGGGCGTCGGCCTTTCCAGCGCGAACGTCCAGCTTTTCCGGAATTGATATTTGATTGTTCTGCATTACCAACAGTTCCCACTGTTGCGCGGCAACGAACATCAACATTTCTAATTTCACCTGATGGCATACGAAGTTGTGCGTATGGACCATCTTTTGC
>RHAU01000035.1 GCA_010032125.1 Actinomycetota bacterium
CCGCGTCCGGCTAAAAACTTTATAAAGAGTGGAGTAACGAAAAACGAGAAGAAGAATGCAGTCGCACCGGCAATCAAAATTCCTCTCATCGGCGATCCCCTTTCGTTCCATCAAATCCTGCTTCGTCAGTTGCCGGTGAAACGTGAAGGAATTTCTTCACTTCATCGGCGAGAACTTCGAGATGCTCTGCTCGAGAAGCTTTAATGAGTAGTACATCGCCGGGCTCAAATTTATCAATCATCTGCTCGGCTTCCTTGGCAGTAGCAAAGAACTGTTCTGATGTCGCACTTGCACGGGTTAAATAATCTCGATTGCCAATCGCAACTAAATGATCGATTCCAAGACTGTGAACTAATTGACCTATTTCTTTATGCAGTGCAGCCGAATCTGGACCCAGCTCGTGCATAGTGCCGAGGAATGCCCACGACCTACCGCCGCGTTCTTGAGTAAGAAGTGCCAGGGTCCGCAAGGCTGCCGCCATGCTTTCTGGGTTTGCGTTATAGGAATCATTAATCAAAACGATCTCACGACCTTCACTTAATTCCATACGCCACTTCGAGTGAGAATGATGCGTTGAGAGGGCAGCTGCAATATCTGCAGTCTTCATTCCTAACGCAAAAGAAATCGCAGCCGCGGCAAGTGCGTTTGCAATTTGATGTTCGCCAAGAAGTTGAAGTTCGGTTCGCTCACGGCCTTCAGGAGTAACTAAATCAAAGTGTGGGTAACCGCCACGTATTTCGATATCAGCTGCTCGAATCTGGCAATTATTTTTCTCACCAAAGAGAATTGTCGGCAGTCCAAGGCCATCTGCCATTCGCGGCGTAAATTCATCATAATTTCCAAGTACCGCTGTAGCGCCTAAATCCAATCCACGTACCAATTCCGATTTAGTTTGAGCAATCTTCTCCCTCGAACCAAATTCGCCCAAGTGTGCATTCCCAACTTTAAGGACTGCACCAACGTTGGGTCGTGCAATCTTTACTAAAGCTGAAATATCTCCTGTGTGGCGTGCGCCCATCTCAACAACACAATATTGAGTCTTCTCATCGCACTGAAGCAAAGTTATGGGAACGCCCAACTCATTATTAAAAGAACCGCGAGCCACCACTGTGGGACCTTGAGTCGCAAGCACAGTAGCCAAAATGTCCTTTGTAGTTGTTTTTCCCTGTGACCCCGTTATTCCAATAACTTTTAACCCGGTGAGCTCTGCACGTAACTCGCGAGCAAGAACGCTTATCGCAGAGATGACATCCGCCACTTCAATATGTGGATGGTGTGTGGATCGCTGAGTGAAGGCTAGAGCTGCGCCTTTAGCGAATGCGTCATCAAGAAAATCATGGCCATCGCGAGCCTCGCCCTTCATCGCTAAGAAGAGATCACCTTTACCAACCTCGCGCGAATCAAAACTTACTCCGGCGTTGAGATAGAGATTGTCAGGCCCTGAGTATCTACCTTGAACAATCGTTGCAATTTCCGCTGCAGAAATACGTCTCATGAATGAATCAACTCCGAGAGCACGATGCGATCATCAAATGGATGTTTCGTGCCTGAGATTTCTTGGCCAGTTTCATGACCTTTGCCCAAGACAATCAGTACGTCACCTTCGAGCGCACAACGCACACCTTCATTAATCGCTTCTCGACGATCAACAATGACGCGAGCATCATGTGAAAGCGCAACTCCTTGCGTCATCTCTCGAATAATCTTCATGGGATCTTCGCTTCGAGGATTGTCACTAGTAAAAATCGGAATATCTGCGCCTTCTGTCAGTGCCGCGCCCATGAGAGGCCGCTTCGAAGAGTCACGGTCTCCTCCACATCCAAGTACAGCGATGACCTTTCCCTTTGTCAGGTTTCGCGCAGTCGAGAGAATGCGACGAACAGCGTCGGGCGTGTGTGCATAATCAACGAGTGCAATAAAACCTTGTCCGCGGTCAATTCTTTCCAGTCTCCCTGGTGCGCCACGAAGTGTCGGTAGGGCTGACTTAATATCGTGAACGCTTATTCCGCATTGATGCGCAAGTGATATTGCCAGCAGAGCATTTTCAAGATTGTGGTCGCCAAAGAGAGGTATTTCGCCTTGTATTGAAATTCCATCTGGGCCACTGATCGAGACCTTGTATCCCATCTCATAGGGAATTGCTTCGCTCAAGTGCCAATCTGCTCGTTCTTTTCCGCTCGAAACACTTTTTGTCTTGAATGGAGATATCTCACTCAGTTTCTTACCGAATGCACCATCGATGACTATTGACCCTTGTGATGCGAAATCTCTGCCAAATAATCGACTCTTTGCCGCAAAGTAATTCTCCATAGTGCCGTGATAATCGAGGTGATCTTGTGTGAGGTTGGTAAATCCCACTGTCGCAAATCTGGTTCCATCGACTCTGTATTGGGCTAGGGCATGGCTACTGACTTCTATTGCAGCGGCTTGAACCCCACGTTCAGCCATCACAGCAAAAATCCTTTGCAATTCATCTGATTCAGGTGTGGTGTGGGTTGCAGGAAATTGCTCTCCATCGATCTGGTTTCCAACTGTTCCAATCAGACCGGCGCTCAAGCCAGCCGCTCTAAAAATCTGGAAGAGCAGATGGGTCGTTGTTGTCTTGCCGTTTGTTCCTGTTACTCCCACAATTTTCATGGCCTTACTTGGATTTCCATAGATAAAGCTGGCAAGCGGTCCAAGGAGCGCGCGTGGGTTGTCAACAGTAAGGAACGGAAGGTTAAGCCCCGCTTCTTTGATCAGGCGAGATCCTTCAGCATCAGTAAGAATGGCAATGGAACCTCGCGAGGCCGCATCGGATGCAAACCGCGCTCCATGAAACTTCTCACCGGGAAGCGCTGCAAATATCTCACCTGCTTGTAGATCGCGCGAATTGCTCGAAATGCCTTTTACCGTCGCATCGCCTTCAATCTTTATTTCGAGAAATCTGGCGCACTCGCTCAACTTCTTATTAGCAGGAGTGAGCGGTCGCATATCAGGTATTTCTCTTCGGTGTGTTATTTGCCGCCTCTTGTTGCGCAGCTTGCCGCTTCTGTAATTCTTCTTTATTCAGCGGATAGAGAGTAGTTGCTGGTGCAGTGGGAGGAATGTGTTGGCTTTGCAAAACAAAACTCATTACTTTTTTAAATACTGGTCCGCCGAGATATCCGCCCCAGTGAATTCCTTTGGGATCTTGAATGACGACGCTTACTACGTATTCAGGTTTGTCAGCTGGAGCAAAGCCTATGAAAGAGGCGGTGTAACCGCGATAGCAACCACAACTGTCGTCAACGCGTTGCGCCGTGCCGGTTTTACCTGCAACTCGATAACCAGGAATTGCAGCTGAAGGAGCGGTGCCAGATGCCGATACAACGCTCTCCATCATGAGGCGCATCTGCTGCGCTGTTTCTTTGCTGACAACGCGGACAGCGCTCTGTTGATGTGCAGGTGTGTATCGCCCCGATGCATCGGAGTAACCCGCGATGAGAGTCGGTGTTACTCGGAGACCATCGTTTGCAATCGTCGCGAAGACTGAAGTGGCCTGCATCGCGGTGAGTGAATATCCCTGACCAAATGCAACGGTTGGAGCCGTTGTACCTGACCACTCTTTAACCGGAAGGAGTTTTCCTCCTTCTTCGCCAGGTAATCCAGATCCAGTTTTGACTGAAATTCCAAATTTCTTGAGATAGTCGTGGAGCTTGTCGTTGGAGAGCATCTGACCAACTTGAATTGCGCCAGTATTACTTGAAACTGCGAGCGCTCCGGCCAAGGTGAGGTATTGAACTGGGTGTCTCTCATGATCATGAAAAGTTTTATTTGAAACTTTGAGTGCGTATGGAATCCGAAGAACAGTTTCCGGGGTGATCTTGCCCTCTTCTATCGCCGATGCGATGGTGATGATTTTTCCTGTTGAGCCCGGTTCATACACCTCTTGAACAGAGGGGTTTTTCCAGCGATAGGGATCAACTCCTTTGGTGTCACCCGGATTAAAAGAAGGATAAGAAGCGTGAGCGAGAATCTGACCAGTCTTCGGATTCATCACTATGACAGTTCCGGAAAGCGCTTTTGATTTCTTTACCGTTTCGGAGATTGCTTGCTGCGCAACCCATTGGACATCGCGATCAATGGTTAAGCGAATGGTGTCGCCGCGACGTTCTTCCACGGTTATTTTCTGAGTACCAGGGATGATCGTTCCGCTTGCATTGGCGTAGGTGTACTCACCGTTGACGCCCTGAAGTCGGTTATTCATGCTGTATTCAAGGCCAGCGGCCCCAACTCCGGAGCGATTAATAAATCCAATCATTGCCGCTCCAAGTTGTCCTTCGGGGTATTCCCTCGTGTAGATACGTTCCGCGAAAAAGCCAGCCAATCTCTTGGTGAATCCATTCTTTTCTCGAGAGACAGTTGCGTTGTAGTTCTCGACCGCGGTCTCAAGTTTTCGCCACACTTCTGGTTTCACGCTTTGCGCAATAACCACGTATCTGCGGGTGCCCACGAGTTGCGGCTCTAACTGACCGGCTGTCATACCGAGGATCGGCGCTGCAAGTGTTGCTAGCTCCTTGGGATATTCAATAATCGCTTGATCGACCAAGATTCGATATGAAATAACGCTGCGAGCAAATTCCACGCCATTGATATCGGTGATTCCGCCGCGTGGAGCCTGAATGATGGTGCGCTTAGATAATTCGATATCTGCCTTTGATGCATAACCTGCAGCACGAACCGCTTGAACATCAACGAGTCGTAAAGCAAAGACTATGAGGATGACAACCGATGTTGCGACGATGTATCGAATTCTGCGATGCACTACAGCAATATGTGGATTAGCGGGCATCATGGCCGAGCCCCTTCAACCACTTTCTCGACGGAAATATCGAGGAAAGTAGGAGTTGAACTTGGAACCATTCCCAGCTCTCGCGCAGAATGTGCCAACGTTTCTGGAGAAGAGATGCGATCGAGTTCTCGCAGCGCCGCCTCACGTTCCTCATTCAGCGATAGAGCCTCTAATTTCAGTTCGCGGATTTTGACGGCGTCATTACCCAAGAGAATATTGATGCCGAGAAGTCCTAGAAGCCCACATGCCAATATCGCGCCAATGACGCCGTAATAAACCCGGTCCGTCGCTCTCTCTCCAGGAACAGGCTTGAGTTCAGGTACGAGTTTTAAAACTGCTCTACTTGATTTTTCAAAGACGACTTTACGCGAACGCTCGAAGGCAGGTGCGAGAGCGGATAGCGCCATTAGATCGCCAACCGCTCAATCGCACGTAGCCTGACGGATTGCGCACGAGAATTCTCAAGAATCTCTTCTTCGGAAGCGCTCTCGCTTCCTTTAAATACCAGGGCGAACTTTGCTGAAAGAGATTCGATTTCTACAGGAAGCCCTTGTGGTGTTTTCGATTCACTTGCCGCGACGAAGAATTTTTTAACAATCTTGTCTTCGAGAGATTGGAATGACATGACAACCATACGGCCGCCAACTGTGAGCCGATCAAGTCCTCGGGGAATTGCACGTTCCAGAATTGACAGTTCTTGATTCACTTCAATCCGCAGCGCTTGGAAGGTTCGCTTCGCTGGATTTCCGCCAAAGCGACGCGCAGGTGCGGGAATTGATTCCTTGACTATGTTCGCCAGATCGGTTGTGTTATTGAGTCGACCGGTGCCACGAGCCTTGATGATGTTGTCAACGATGCGATGCGCAAATCTCTCTTCGCCATATTCACGAAGTACCTGAATGAGTTGATTTCTAGGGTATTTCTCGAGAATTTCTGCTGCAGTGATACCCGTGGATTGGTCCATTCGCATATCAAGTGGGGCGCTCTGCGAATATGCGAAGCCGCGCTCGCTTCTATCCAATTGCATTGAAGAAAC
>RHAU01000036.1 GCA_010032125.1 Actinomycetota bacterium
GACGTAGATCTGGAGCCATTTCTTGGCTAAGCGGCGCGAAGAAGACTTCGAATCCTTACTGGAAGAAAATGCTGCAGTAGCTGCAGAATTTGATAACGATATTTTCATTCCGGATTCATTTGATTCAACACAACGCGATCTTCAAGATCGCCAGGCGCTCCGCCGTGTTGCCGGACTTTCCACCGAACTTACCGATATTTCCGAGGCTGAATATCGAAAACTTCGCCTCGAACGAGTCGTGCTTGTCGGCGTTTGGACCGAGGGAAGCTCCCGGGATGCAGAAAACTCCATGACTGAGTTAGCGGCCCTTGCCGAGACGGCAGGCTCCCAAGTGCTTGAAGCTTTGATTCAACGGCGCGATAAGCCAGACCCGGCAACTTTTATCGGCTCAGGAAAAGTTAGCGAACTTAAATCTGTTGTTGCGGCAACGGGAGCCGATACTGTGATTTGTGATGGCGAGTTAAGTCCTGGACAACTTCGTAATCTTGAAAACAAGGTCAAAGTTAAAGTTGTGGATCGAACTGCACTCATACTCGATATTTTTGCCCAGCACGCAAAGAGTCGCGAAGGTAAGGCCCAAGTCGAATTAGCCCAGATCTCCTACCTTCTCCCCAGACTTCGAGGTTGGGGTGATTCGCTCTCGCGCCAGGCTGGTGGAATCGGCGGGCGCGGTCCGGGTGAAACAAAGATTGAAGTAGACCGACGTCGTATCCGCGACAAAATGGCGAAATTACGGAGAGAAATCGCGGAGATGAAAGTTGCTCGCGATACAAAAAGGCAGGAGCGACGACGTCATTCAATTCCCTCGGTCGCGATTGCCGGCTACACCAATGCTGGGAAATCCTCTCTGCTCAATCGAATGACAAATGCCGGAGTACTTGTTCAAAACGCGCTCTTTGCAACCTTGGATCCGACCGTTCGCCGCGCAGAGAGTGCAGATGGTCGGGTTTATACATTGACTGACACTGTTGGATTTGTTCGACATCTACCCCATGAACTGATCGATGCTTTCCGATCGACGTTGGAAGAAGTATCGAGCGCTGATCTGATTCTCCATGTGGTTGATGGTTCACATGAAGATCCGATGGGACAAATCACCGCTGTTCGCCAAGTCATCCGAGATATCGGAGGAGAGAAGATTCCGGAGATCATCGCGATTAACAAAGCAGAGATTGCTGACCCCGAAACTATTCGAGAGATTATGCGGGCAGAGCCTGACGCCTATCCGATTTCAGTTCACACCGGACTTGGAATTGAGAAACTCATTGCAGCAATTGAGGGGTCGCTGCCGAGACCAAAAGTTGAAGTCCGAGTGCTGCTTCCTTACGACCAAGGACATCTCGTCAATCGAATCCACGAAGAAGGCGAAATTATCTCTGAAGAATATGAAGGTGAAGGAACAGCGCTTCATGCCCTTGTAGATGAAGGTTTATATGCTGCCCTCAAGCGATATTCGGTATCGACGACCTAATCCGCCTCCGGAAGAATCCGGCTTGGTGAATTCCTCCAAAAATTCACCACCATTTTTCTCTATGACTTTCTGCGAAATGTGATTATCGATATTTGTCGTGATCTCGACGTAGGAAAGCCCTTGATTCTTAGCTATTTTCAGCATTTCCGAGAGGGCAAAGGATGCAAATCCTCGACCTCGAGCCCAGGGAAAAGTTTCATACCCAATATGCCCTAGGACATGGTCTGGTAACTCTTCAGTTCCCGGTTGCCAACGAAAAGAAATGACAGCGACAGGCAGGCCATCGCTGAATACATAGCGGGTAATTGAGGGCAGCCTTGTAACTTTTGTTCCATTCTCAAGTTCGAGTTCCCCGCCTCCTGTCAGATCGTCAAGGGAGGCGAGATAGCCCTGCGGATTGCGCTCCATCTCTTCAAGCTTCATTTTTTGATAGTACTGATCATTGGTTGCTTGAGCGATTGACTTTTTCCATGCGTCGACAATCAGAGGTAATTCGGCAAGAGTGGGTTTATGCAGGCGCATGCCAGATCAAACCATAGGGAGAGCAGGGGGCGGAGTTAATTACAGCGAACGAAGAACCGCTGTAACTTTGCCAAGAATTTCGCAGTTATCTCCGTTAATTGGCTCGAAATCATCGTTCGCCGGCATCAACCAGATATGCCCATCTTTCTTGGTGAAAGTCTTGACTGTGGCTTCGCCATCAATCATTGCTGCAACGATCTCACCTTTGTTGCAATCTTTCTGGGCTCGGATAACGACGTAATCTCCATCGCAGATAGCTGCGTTAATCATGGAGTCACCAACAACTTTGAGCATAAACAATTCGCCTTCGCCGACGAGGGAGGCGGGCAGTGGATATAACTCTTCAACGTGCTGTTCCGCGAGGATGGGACCACCGGCTGCGATGCGACCAACGAGAGGAACGACATGGGTTTTCTCGGGGCGAAGATCTTCAAATCGTTGTTCGGAGGGGGAGAGGACTTCTAATGCGCGTCCACGAGATGGGTCGCGGCGGATCCATCCCTTCTCCTCAAGGGCTTCAAGTTGGTATTTGACGCTCGAGGGGGAGGCAAGCCCGGCGGCTTCGCCAATCTCACGCATTGAAGGTGGGTACCCCTTAATCTCCATAGCGCTTCGAATCGCATCGAGAATTTTTACTTGGCGCTGGGTCAGACCGTTCTCATCGACGGGACCATCAGGAAGTTCTGTAATTTTCGACCGTTTGGGCATAGGAGGAAGGTTAGAACAAAGGTACGAAAAAATCAAACAAATGTTCTAAAAAAACTTGCCGATGTCGGTGGCGAGGTGTACCTTATTTCTTAGAACAGACGTTCGAAGAGTATCCCCGCTCTCAACGGTCGTTCTAGAAGTAGCTGGAGAGAACGATGTCGACGCTAGCCATTCCGTCCCTTGCCCCCCTTGAAAAACAGCGTAAATCGCAGGTTCGACTAACCCCCCGTGGTCGACTTGTTGCAAGGTCGGCAGTCGTCGCATCTCTCTCCATCCTGCTCGCAGCATCGGCATCATTTATCACTGGGGCCACCGCTGGATCAAAGGAGAGCGCGGTTTCAACTCCCTATGCCTTGATCACAGTGAAGCCCGGAGAAACTCTCTGGTCGATCGCTTCTGTCCTCGCTGCCCACGGCGATCGCCGCGACCTCGTCGCTGAGATTTCAGAGATCAACCATCTCAAGAGCCCGGAGCTCCAAGCCGGTCAGAGGATTTACATCCCGACACGCTAACGAAAAGCCCACTGAAGATGTGAAAACCCTAAACCAATGCTTTACTCTTACCCCTAGATATTGGGGTTATTTTGCGGTAGGCTTCCATAAGTAGTGGTTCGAGGCCGCACCACCGATACACCCAAAATCTGGAAATTCCCAGCATTGAGAGGAACGACACGCCGTGAACTGTCCCTTCTGCCGATACGAGGACTCTCGAGTCGTTGACTCACGTCCATCGGATGAAGGCACCACAATCCGACGTCGCCGAGAGTGCACCCAATGCGGATCTCGCTTCTCGACCCAAGAAACTGCGGTCTTATCAATCATTAAACGAAGTGGAGCAACCGAACCCTTTAGTCGGGAGAAGGTCATCAACGGCGTCCGCAAGGCCTGCCAGAACCGACCGGTCTCAGATGATGATTTGGCCCTCTTGGCGCAACGCGTTGAAGAGTCCCTTCGCGCGACCGGCCAAGCAGAGATTGAAGCGCAAGAAGTAGGTATGGCGATTCTCTCACCGCTACGCGAACTCGATGAGGTTGCCTACCTGCGATATGCCTCGGTATACCGTAACTTTTCCTCCCTCGAAGATTTCGAAGGTGAGATCGCTCTTCTCCGCGCAATACCCTCCGAGAAAAACGTAGAAGGAAAATCGCAAGTCACTTCCCCGCAATTAAAGTGATGAGTGTCCGATAAGTAGTGAACTGAAAACTGAATATCCAATGTAGTAAGCGAAGAAAACACAATTGAAGATTTCGAGAATGGAGAAAAGAGAATGTCGGACACGGTGATCAATCGCCCCGCCACAAAAGGAAAGTTGGGCAAAGGTCTTACAGTCGAGCGAGTTTTTAGCACTGCTGGAACTCACCCGTATGACCAGGTCACATGGGAACGTCGCGATGTCGTCCAGACAAATTGGAAGACTGGCGAAGTTGTCTTTGAACAGAAGGGCGTTGAATTCCCAGATTTTTGGTCGGTCAATGCATCGACCATCGTCACAACAAAATATTTCCGCGGAGCGGTCGGCCATGACAACCGTGAATGGTCACTGAAACAAGTTATTGATCGCGTCGTTCTTACCTACACCAAAGCAGGTAAGGAGAATGGATATTTCGCAACCCCAAACGATGCCGAAGTTTTCGAGCATGAACTTACATACATGCTCTTGCACCAGATCTTCTCTTTCAATTCTCCAGTCTGGTTTAACGTGGGTACCGCTGCGCCACAACAAGTCTCTGCCTGCTTCATTCTCTCTGTCGATGACACCATGGAATCGATCCTCAACTGGTATCGCGAAGAAGGAATGATTTTCAAAGGTGGATCTGGCGCGGGCCTCAACCTCTCTCGAATTCGCTCTTCAAAAGAGCTCCTCAAATCAGGTGGAACTGCATCTGGGCCGGTCTCCTTTATGCGCGGCGCTGATGCCTCCGCAGGCACCATCAAATCCGGTGGCGCAACCCGCAGAGCAGCGAAAATGGTTGTTCTCGATGTTGATCACCCAGATATCGAAGAGTTCATCGATACCAAAGTTCGCGAGGAAGAGAAGATTCGCGCTCTCCGTGATGCCGGTTTTGATATGGATCTCGGCGGCAAGGACATCATCTCGGTCCAATACCAAAACGCAAATAACTCAGTCCGCGTCAACGATGATTTCATGCGCGCTGTTGAAAGCGGTTCTAACTTTGGTCTTCGCGCACGTGCAACTGGCGAAGTAATTGAAGATGTCGATGCCAAAACTCTCTTCCGCAAAATGGCAGAAGCAGCATGGGCATGTGCCGATCCTGGAATCCAGTACGACACCACAATCAATGACTGGCACACAAACCCAGAAACTGGACGCATCAACGCTTCAAACCCATGCTCTGAGTACATGTCACTTGATAACTCTTCATGCAACCTCGCATCGTTAAATCTGATGAAGTTCCTCAAGAGCGATGGATCATTTGATGCAAAGAATTTTGTCAAGGCTGTTGAAGTCATCATCACTGCGATGGATATCTCCATCTGCTTCGCCGATTTCCCAACTGAAGCGATTGGCACAACCACTCGTGCATATCGTCAACTTGGTATCGGATATGCAAACCTCGGTGCACTTCTTATGGCATCAGGCCTTGCTTATGACTCCGATGGCGGACGAGCACTTGCTGGTGCGATCACTTCGTTGATGACCGGCACTGCATATCGCCGCTCTGCTGAAATGGCAGGAGTCGTGGGCGCATACGATGGCTATGCACGAAATGCAGCGCCACACACTCGCGTCATGAAGAAGCACCAGGCTGCATCACTCTCGGCAAAAGCGGTATCAACTTTGGATCGCGATGTATGGAGCGAAGCCAACAAGCAATGGGATTCGTGCCTTGCAATCGGTGAGAAGAATGGCTGGCGCAATGCCCAAGCATCAGTTCTTGCCCCAACCGGCACCATCGGTCTGATGATGGATTGCGA
>RHAU01000037.1 GCA_010032125.1 Actinomycetota bacterium
GGTGCTTCATTGGAATATCTTGAAGGCAAAGAACTCCCTGGCCTTCAGGCGTTGGAATAGTAGGTAATCTTTCATCATGGCTCGAAAACCACTCATCGCAGGAAACTGGAAGATGAACCTCAATCATCTCGAAGCGATTGCAGTAACTCAAAAGCTCGCTTACTCCCTCGAAGATCGCGATTTTGATGCTGTTGATGTTGCCATCCTTCCTCCCTTCACAGATCTGCGCTCCGTCCAAACACTTGTTGATGGTGATCGTCTGCGCTTGAGTTATGGCGCGCAAGATATTTCTCCCGACAAATCTGGCGCATTCACCGGTGATATTTCTGGAGTAATGCTCAAGAAACTTGATTGCACTTTCGTTGTTGTGGGTCACTCGGAGCGACGAAGCATTCACGGTGAAAGTGATGAGTTAGTAAATAAGAAAACTCGCGCGGTTCTCGATAATGAGATGGTTCCCATTCTCTGCATTGGCGAGGAATTGACTATTAGAGAATCAGGAACACATGTCGCCTACGTCCTGGAACAATTGCGTGCCGCACTGAAAGGACTTCATAAGCCAGATCTGAAGAAGATTGTCTTCGCCTATGAACCAGTATGGGCGATTGGGACAGGCAAGACTGCAACGCCTGAAGATGCCCAAGAAGTTTGTGCAGCAATACGAAAAGAGCTAGCGAAGATTGGCAGTGATGAAATCGCCGAAAACGCACGGATCCTCTACGGCGGTTCTGTGAAATCGGCGAATATTGTCGACATTATGCGCCAGCCGGATGTAGATGGCGCTCTCGTCGGTGGAGCGAGCCTTGACCCCGAAGAGTTCGCTCGAATCTGTAAATTCCATCGAGTCTTGTAAGATTCGCATCTCAACCCCGATTAACGCCAGGAGACAAACGACGTGAAAATTGCGCTCTCGATCATCTTGATCATCACGAGTGTTTTGATGATTCTCCTCGTGCTTCTGCACAAGGGTAAAGGAAGCGGTCTATCTGATCTTTTCGGTGGCGGTATCTCCTCAACATATGGCGGTTCCTCGGTTGTAGAGAAGAATCTCGATCGCATCACGATCGTTGTCGGCGGAATCTGGTTTGCCTCCGTTGTAGCACTTGGCCTAGTTCTTAAATAAAGATTTCTCGAGTTCGGAAAGTAAAGGAGTAAGTCATGGCAGGTGGCAGTGCGATTAGAGGTTCACGTGTCGGCGCTGGCCCCATGGGTGAGGCCGAACGCGGCGAAGCAATTGCTCGTTTTCGAATCTCGTACTGGTGCCTTAATGGCCATGAAACAAAACCCTCTTTCGCTGATGATGGAACCGTAGAAATTCCAGATGAATGGGATTGTCCTCGTTGCGGTTTCCCTGCTGGTCGAGATAAGAACAATCCACCCTCACCGATGAAGAATGAGCCGTACAAAACACATCTTGCTTATGTAAAAGAACGACGCACTGAAGCTGAAGCAAAGAAAATCCTCGACGCTGCTCTCAAGAAACTTCGCGGCGACGAAGATGAAGACTAAATTTCTTTCACAGCTTTAATCAGTTCCGCAATCCCAGCGTTCCTATTCTTCAAATGGATTCGTATCACCGGTAATCCTCGCGACGACAGAGCCTGATTATCGCCCAACGCTTGCGCCATCAATAAAGTCTCAAAACCGAAATCTTTTCCGGGGATGGGTAGTGCGTTCTCACTCTCTGTTGTTATTTGGATGAAGCCACCCGTTGCCGGCCCACCCTTATGAAATTGGCCAGTCGAATGGAGGAATCTGGGGCCCCAGCCAAATGTTGTCGGTCTATTTCTTTTTCTTTCGATAACTGCCCGAATCTCGCCGAGAGCAGTATCTGAAATCCGATTCACATACGCCATGATCGCGATGTATTCAGGAGCTGAAAGAGCTCGAAGGTATTCAGCTAAAGAATTCAAAGTGGAGGATGCAAAGACTTCAATAAATTCCGTGCTTAACGAAGGCTTGTGGCGCACGATGCCTTCTTGAGACCAACTCTGTAGCAAAGCATGAGTTCTATCTTTGGATTCTGTGACATTGGGTTGATTAAACGGATCGACGTTCAATAGATAAGAAAGGAGTGCAGTTACCCACTCCCAGAAGATGAACTGAGCGCCAAGTGGGCCGAGCACCGCGAGTGTGTGCTCCTGGGTAAATCCGATAACGGGATAGAGCTCTGATGAAGGGGTTTCGACTACGACAGGAAGGACACCTTTGCCATCTTTACCTGTCGATTCCGCAATAAGTTGTTCAATCCAATCCGCGATTCCCGGAACATGAGAACCTCGATCGTAAAAACCTGTAAATGCATAGCCTTTCTCTGAGAGCAGCGCCGCCATTCGAACGACGACTGAATCGACCTCTGTAAACGTTGCAGCTGCATCATGTGCGTCATCAAGAAGAACTGAGACATCGACTCCTATGAGCGCGGCAGGTGTTAAACCATATGCACTAAGCGCACTAAAACGCCCTCCTACATTGGGATCGGCGTTGACGACTTTCAATCCTTCCTCTCGAGATTTTGCATCAAGTGGCGAATGAGGATCTGTAACGATGACAAAATGGTTTTTAGGATCAAGCCCCAGATCAGTAAGTCGCTGATAGAAATATGATTTTTGAGATGCAGTTTCAATCGTGGAGCCCGATTTCGATCCAACAATGATGCAACTTTTTGTCAGATCTACATCAGCTGCCAACTCGATCTGAGAAGGGTCTGTCGAATCTAGAACAGTGAGAGATTTCTGGTAGGTCGCCGCGATGACTTCGGGTGCCAACGAAGAACCACCCATGCCGCAGAGAATGACGTTGGTATGACCCATCTCTCGCGACCATGCCGAGAGCGCATCAAGTATTGGAAGCAGATCTCGTGAACGATCTGGAAGATCGACCCATCCCAACCGAATCGCCGCTTCATCGCGAGCAGCCTCGCCCCACAGAGTAGGGTCTTTCGCGGCAAGTCTAGAAGTGATCGCATTGAGTCTGTCCCACGTAGATTTTCTCTCATCGCAACCGTGAAGAGTGATCATTTTTTACGTAGCAACTCCACTGCATCAATCAATTGAAGCCACGGCTTAATGAACTTATCGATTCCTTCATTTTCAAGTTTGTCGGCTACTTCCTCGATATCGATACCCATGTCCATAAGCGATGAAAGAAATGCGCGGGAGGAATCGAAGTGTTGGGTAATGGACTCGCCCATGAAATTACCGCTTTCGCGAACTGCAATGAGTGTGGATTCAGGCATCGTGTTTACCGTATCGGGCGCTACCAATTCTGTAACGTACAAATCTGATGGATACGCAGGATCTTTAACGCCAGTAGATGCCCATAGTGGTCGTTGTAGCGATCCACCTTTTGACTCAAGGTTTTTCCAGCGTGCTGAATTCTTTACCGAGAGAAAGTGTTGATATGCAAGGCGCGCATTTGCAAGTGCTGCTCTTCCTTGAAGCTCTGTGGAGTGACCAGCGCTGCGCAAACGGGCATCGATTTCAGTATCTACTCGGCTGACGAAGAATGATGCGACTGAGTGAATTCCTGTGATAGAACTATTTTTCGCGATGCGATCCTCAAGTCCACCCAGGAAAGCGTCCACCACCTCTTCATATCTTTTGACCGAAAAAATAATTGTGACATTAACGCTGATTCCCTCTGAAATCAGCGTTCTGATTGCGGGCAATCCTTCAGCTGTTGCTGGCACTTTGATCAAGAGATTTGGTTTTCCAATACTTGCCCACAAGGATCGAGCCTGTTCGATAGTGCTCTTGGTATCTCGAGCGTATCGAGGATCGACTTCAATACTTACGCGCCCGTCCACGCCATTTGTGCGCTCATAGGTTTCCGCAAAGTAGTCGCAGGCTTGGGCAACATCAGCGGTCGTCAACTCCGTGATGATCTCTTCGGAGGTCTTTCCCTTCGAAGCAAGGCGAGAGATATCCGACGAATAGAGAGACGACTGGGTGATTGCGGCAGAGAAAATAGCGGGATTGGTAGTAACTCCCACGACGAATTCCTGAGAAATCAAATCTGGAAGAAAACGTGATTTTCCACCAGAAACCATCCGCTCTCGTGAGAGATCATCGAGCCAAATTGATGTACCAGAGCGTGAAATCTGGGAGAGAATCTCGTTCACGCTTGTGCCCGTGTCATGGAACGTCGTGCTGCAGCAACAATCGCATCGGCAGTAAAGCCAAATTCCCTAAAGAGAGTTGAATGAGAAGCTGAGGCACCGAAATGTTCTAATGAAATTGCCTCACCTGCATCGCCTATTAAATCGCGCCAACCTTGGGCCACTCCGGCCTCAATACTTACTCTGGCGCGAACCGAGGATGGGAGAACGCTTTCGCGATACTCATGACTCTCGGCTTTGAACCACTCAAGACATGGTGCGCTGACAACTCTTGCCTTGATATTTTCACCAGCTAGAAGTTCTGCAGCGGAAAGTGCAAGTGAAACCTCTGAACCGGTAGCAATCAAAATCACGTCAGGTCGAGCGACATCGTTGAGCGCGTACGCACCGCGTGCAACTCCGTCACTTGATGCAAACTTTTCTCGATTAATAACGGGAAGATTCTGCCTGGAAAGTAGAAGTCCGACCGGATTAGATCGATTAACAATTTCACGCCAAGCAACGACGACTTCATTTGCATCTGCCGGGCGAACCACGTCAAGTCCAGGTATCGCTCGTAGGGCGGCAATATGTTCTACCGGCTGATGAGTTGGCCCATCTTCACCAAGACCGATCGAGTCGTGCGTCCAAACATACGTAACTGGAAGTCTCATCAGCGCTGAAAGTCGTACCGCACCTCGCATGTAATCGCTAAATACCAGAAATGTTCCAACGAATGGTCGAAGAAGGCCATGAAGTGCGATGCCGTTGGCGATTGCGCCCATCGCGTGCTCTCTGATTCCAAAGTGAATGACACGACCATACGGATTGGCATGTTTCATCGACGAGGATGCGGGAAGGAATGAACCACCTTCTTCGATGGTCGTGTTATTGCTGTCGGCTAAATCTGCAGACCCACCAAAGAGTTCGGGCAGGTACTTTGCCATCGCATTGATGACATCTCCTGAAGCTTTTCTTGTGGCAACTTCTTTTTCGGGCGAATAGGTTGGCAATGCGCTATTCCAACCGGCTGGCAACTTATTTTCTCGGAGTCGAGATAGAAGTTCAGCGCCTTTGGCATTCACGTTCTTCCAGGATGTAAATGACTTTTCCCAATCGTCACGAAGACTCTTGTTGCGCGCTACAACTTTTCGGACATGTTCTTGCACATCTGCGGGGAAATAGAAATCTTCTTGGGGTAGCCCCAATTCCACTTTTGTTGCTGCCACTTCTTCTGCGCCGAGAGCAGAGCCATGAGATTTCGCGGTGTTTCGGGCTTTCGGTGCTGGCCAGGCAATGACACTCTTGAGGCGAATCAGGGTTGGAACTTT
>RHAU01000038.1 GCA_010032125.1 Actinomycetota bacterium
AAGTCCTTTTTGTCGTTGACGCAATGATTGGTCAAGATGCGCTTCGGACAGCGCGAGCATTCGAAGACGGCGTTGGATTTGATGCCGTCGTTCTCACAAAACTCGACGGTGATGCTCGTGGAGGCGCAGCGCTCTCGATATCCCACGTCACGAAGAAACCAATTCTCTTTGCTTCTTCTGGTGAAAAACTTGAAGATTTTGATTATTTCTATCCGGAGCGAATGGCCTCGCGAATTCTGGGGCTCGGTGATATTCAAACTCTTGCAGAGCAAGCGCAACGAGCGATAGATGCTGGAACAGCAAAGCGTCTAGAAGAGAAATTTGTCGCAGGAGAAGAGTTCACCTTAGAAGATTTCTTGGAGCAGCTCCAAGCTATGAAGAAGATGGGTTCCATGTCGAAAATCCTTTCGATGCTTCCCGGGGCCAATTCAGGTGCGATGAAAAAACAATTGGATGCCATTGATGACAACGAACTAATTCGTACTCAGGCGATTGTCCAATCCATGACACCAACGGAACGTCGAGATCCAAAGATTCTCAATGGTTCACGTAGAGCGCGAATCGCTCGTGGAAGTGGCCGCACCGTGACCGAGGTGAATTCACTCGTTGATCGTTTTACCGCTGCTGCAAAGATGATGAAACAGATGCGAAGTGGCGGATCATTACCGGGAATGCCACCTGGAATGGGCGCAATGGGAGCGCCCGGGCTCGCGCGATCTGCGCCGAAAATCCAACCGCAAAAGAAGAAATCAAGGTCTGGAAATCCCGCAAAGAGAGCGCAGGAAGAAGGGCGCTAGTCGCCTGGATTGGGCGGATTGAGGAGCACATGGCAAGATTGCCCACCTGTTCAAGAGCCCTCTACCTCTTGACCGGAATTCGATGGAACTAGACCAGTTCCTGTTGCTTCGCGGAATCCCACTCGTGAAGTCGGGAAGTGTTCGATTAACTATGCAAGGAGAAAGCCCACGTGGCAGTAAAGATTAGATTGGTGCGTCTTGGAAAGATTCGCACACCGCATTACCGAATCGTTGTTGCAGATTCAAAGAAAGCACGCAACGGATTAAAGATTGAAGAGATTGGCCGTTACTCTCCAGCATCTGAGCCATCTCTCATCGAAGTCAACTCTGAGCGCGCTCAACATTGGTTGAAGACTGGCGCTCAACCGACTCCAGCAGTAGAGGCAATTTTGAAAGTTACTGGTGATTGGCAGAAGTTCAAAGGCATCGCAGGTAGCGAAGGAACGTTGAAGTCACTTCCTGCTCGAGCAGATAAGCGGGCAGCGTATGAGGCAGCTGTCAAAGCAGCCGCCAATGAACCAAAAGATGGCGCAACCACGATGAAGAAACGTGCCGCTGAGAAATTAGCCGCAAAGAGCGCTCCCGAGGAATCAACTCCTGAGGTTGCACCTGTCGTTGCAGAAGCAACGGAAGAGACGAGTGCTGCTGCCGATGTTGCACCCACTGAGGCTGCGGCAGAAACGCCAGCTGAGACTCCTGCGGAGTAATTCATGATCGATGAGGCTTTAGAACATTTGGTCAAAGGCATCGTTGATAACCCAGATGACGTGGTTATCTCCGAAAAAGAAGGTCGCCGCGGAACAACGTTAGAGGTTCGCGTTCATCCTGATGACATCGGAAAGGTGATCGGACGCAACGGAAGAACTGCTCGCGCACTTCGAACCGTCATGTCAGCGATTGCCGGACGCAGCATCCGCGTCGATCTCATCGAGGCTGACGAGGCGCGTTAAAGCGCTTGCTACTCGTCGTAGGTCGCATTGGTCGCGCACATGGAGTGCGCGGTGAAGTGACTGTCGAAGTGAGAACTGATTCTCCCAACGAAAGATTTAAAGTTGGAGAGTTTCTCCATACCGAACCTCAATCACGTGGTCCGTTAAGAATCCAATCAGTGCGCGATCATGCTGGAACTTTGCTTCTTTCGTTTGAAGGTTTTGACGATAGAAATAAAGTGGAAACCCTTCGCAACACCTTACTTGTTGCCGATGTTGATCCGACCGCATCGAATATTTCCAATGACGATTTCCATATTTCACAGATTGTTGGAGCGACGGTAGTAGATTCCGAAGGGAAGGTTCTTGGTGTGGTTGACGATGTGATCTCTCTTCCGGCCCAGGACACGCTGGTCGTAAAAGCAGATGGAGTCGAAGTGCTAGTTCCTTTTGTTAAGGCTTACGTACCTGCAGTTTCCATCGAACGACGCGAGATTACTGTTCGCAACTTTGAGGGATTGCGATGAGAATAGAAGCAATTTCAATCTTCCCTGAATATTTTTCACCACTTTCGCTATCGCTGATCGGTAAAGCACAAGAGAACGGCGTCCTCTCATTTCAAGCCGTTGATTTACGGGAATTCACCCACGATCCTCACCGGACTGTTGATGACACTCCTTATGGCGGAGGGGCAGGCATGGTGATGAAGCCTGAACCATGGGGCGAAGCCATCGATGCTCGACTTTCACAGATGGACGGTGTTATCGATTTAATTATTCTTACTCCGGCCGGTCGAGTATTTGACCAAAGATATGCTGAGGAACTTTCGAAAAGCGAGAACATCATCTTTGCTTGTGGTCGTTACGAGGGGATTGATGCCCGCGTCGAGCAGTATTACCGAGACGTTGAATCCGTACGAGTCCATGAAATCTCGATCGGTAACTATGTACTGAATGGGGGAGAAGTAGCGGCGCTGGCGATCATTGAGTCGATTGTCCGCTTAATTCCTGGCGTGATAGGAAATCCAGAATCACTTTCTGAGGAATCGCATAATGAAATTGGTGAAGTCGAGTATCCGGTCTATACAAAACCAGCGCAATGGCGCGGAATCAATGTTCCGGAGATATTGACCTCAGGAAATCACGGCGCGATAGCTCGTTGGCGCCAAGAAGAGGCCAAGCGTCGATCGCAGCGTTGATTGCGAGCCTTGCGAGAGGTAAAGCATGGGAATAATCCCGACACGCCGGGGGTTGGGCAGGACACGCGGCGAAGTTTGCAGGCATTATCCGCCCCTAGTCGGGGAATGCCTCGTCTAAAGGTAAGTAAAGGTGGTGAGAGATCGATGGCAACAGATTACGACACACCGCGGAAAACTGATGAAGAGCTTCATGAAGAATCCCTTGAAGAGTTAAAAGCGCGACGTGCCGAAGCCCAATCCGGTCAGGTCGATCTCGATGAAGAAGAAGCTGAAAATGTAGAACTTCCAGGGGCTGATTTATCGGGCGAAGAATTAGCTGTCCGCGTTGTCCCCAAACAAGAGAACGAATTTACCTGCTCACGATGTTTCCTCGTTCATCACATCACGCAACTTGCACGTGGTGAAGGCGTTCGCGCTGTTTGTAAGGACTGTGCCTAAAAACCAAGCGCACGAACTATTTCGTCAGATTTTCTTGAACTGAGTAGCCAGAAGGCGAGGGTACTTCACTGTCGCGGTAACCTTCCCCCGTGTCGCGCGGATTGAGTATCAAGCCACCAGCTGGCGTCATTCCACCTCCTCGAGATCCAAAAGCTCCCGCACCTGGCACCAAATTAGGATCGCACAACCAAGAATGTTTTGGATGTGGGCCCGAACATCCGACAGGGCTTCATCTTGTTGCATATGCCGGCACAGAGATGAACATCTCTGCGGAATTTTCTGTTACGGAACATCATCAAGGCGCACCCGGTCTGGCTCACGGTGGATTACTTTCATGTGCATTTGATGAGGCGCTAGGCAAATTGATGTGGCTTGTACGCCTTCCTGCAGTCACTGGTCGATTAGAGACCTCATTTCTTCTTCCGGTTCCAGTCGGGTCAACGCTCTTTATCGACGCATGGATTACAGGGCAAGAAGGTCGAAAGATTTACTGTCACGCCGAAGGTCATCTCAATTCCACGGACGGGCCTATTGCGGTTGAAGCGGCGGCGATTTTTATTACGGTTCCGATTGAGCATTTCATTGATAATGCGCCACAAGGTTTTCGTAATTCGCTCCTGGGTCCTGGCGTAAAAAATCAAGATTCCGAATTTGAGATTAATCCATGAAAGTTCTTATTACTCGTCTGGATAAAGAGTTGCCTATTCCTTCGTATGCAAAAGCCGGAGACGCTGGAGCGGATCTCTATTCACGAATCAATTACGCGCTTCACCCGGGAGAGCGTGCTCTGATTCCTACTGGAATTTCTATCGCACTCCCAGCCGGCTACGCAGCATTTGTACATCCCCGCTCTGGACTTGCAATCAAACATGGGATTTCCATGGTGAATACGCCCGGAACGGTTGACCCTTCCTACCGCGGTGAATTACAAGTAATTCTGATCAATCACGACCTGAATGAAACTTTTGAAATCAAGCGCGGCGATCGAATAGCGCAACTTGTTATTCAATCGGTAGAACATGCCGAATTTATGGAAGTGGAGACTCTCCCAGGAACGTCGCGCGGTGAAGGTGGCTTTGGATCGACAGGTCGCTCATGAGTTCAGATTCGGATAAAGAGAAGATCCTTGCCGCGATGGGTGGCAAGAAAGGATTGCTGGACTCTGGCCTTCCTGCCCTGATATTCCTTTTGGTATTTAATCTCAAAAAAGATGTAACAACAGCTTCCTATGTTGCACTTGCTCTCTCGCTGGTACTGACGTTGATTCGACTAGTGCGCCGAGAAACAATTCAACATGCGATCTCGGGAGTGATTGGAGTCGCCATTTGTGCCTGGTTATCCAATCGAACGGGGAAGGCGGAAGATTTTTATCTACCAGGGTTGTGGACCAACCTGGGCTACGGAATCGCGTACATGATCTCCAATCTCTTGAGATGGCCGGTACTTGGACTTCTCATCGGTCCGTTGATTGGCGAGAATCTGCGTTGGCGAAAAGATCCGCTTCGACGTCGCGTCTACATCAAAGCGACTTGGCTCTGGGTTGGCCTTTTCTTCATCCGTCTCCTTGTTCAATATCCCTTATATAAGAGCGGCAATGTCAACGCGCTTGGTACTGCACGTTTGATCATGGGATATCCACTCTTCATCGCAACGGCGTGGTTGACCTGGATTGTCATTAAGAATGGACCACGACTTCGTGAGGACCTGCAGGCTTAATTAGTTTTAAGAATGTGCAATAAAACAATCTTTGAGCGCGGGCTCTGATTCAGAACTCGCGACAAAAATTAACTCGTCTCCGCCAGAAAAGACCGTATGCGGCGTAGGTGTAATCACATGACTATCGCGAACAATCGCCGCAAGGCTTACATCATTGGGAAGTGATACTTCGCTGACAGATTTACCAATGCACTTTGAGCTATCTGGCAACGTTAATTCAACGAGATTCGCTTCGCCGGATTTGATGGAGAAGAGCCGAACAACATCACCAACGCTCACTGCCTCTTCAAC
>RHAU01000039.1 GCA_010032125.1 Actinomycetota bacterium
TCTGCCCGATGTCGAAGAGACTGGCCAAACTTTTGAAGAGAATGCGCTGCTGAAAGCGGAAACAATCTGCAAAGCAACCCAACTTCCCGCACTTGCAGATGACAGCGGTCTATGTGTTGACGCCTTAGGTGGAAAACCAGGAATTCTCTCCGCGCGATGGTCGGGTGTGCATGGAAATGACATGGCAAATATCGCCACACTTTTAGGCCAGATCTCACACGTTCCTGAAGCTGAACGAGGCGCACATTTTGTTTCGGTTATTGCACTTGCCACTCCCGATGGTCGGAGTCTTACTGTTCGAGGTGAGATCAAAGGAAAAATTCTGCGCGCCCCTCGTGGCGAAGGTGGATTTGGATATGACCCCATCTTTCAGCCGGAGGGATATGAGATGACATTTGGCGAAATGGAGCCATCGCTCAAAGATGAGATCAGCCATCGCGCCCAAGCGCTCCGCGAAGTGGCGCCGAAAATCGCCCCCTTCCTTGGGCTCTAATGGTTATCACTTATAGGCAGGCGCAGGTAGGCTTTTCATATACGCGGTAGCGCCTTGTTACCGCTGCTGTTCATTGAACTGATTGAAGGAGAGATTCGTGGCCGCCAAGAAAAAAGCTCCGGCAAAGCGTCCTGCTAAGAAAGTCGCACCCAAGCGCCCTGCAAAGAAGCCCGCAACACGAAAGAGCCCAGCGCGCGCAACGAAGAAGAGCGTTAAGCGACCAGTAAAGAAGGCCGCGACAAAGCGACCAGTAAAGAAGATTTCCGCATCAGCATCAAAAGTCGATGCAACAAAGATTGAAATTCCTCCAGTACCTAATCGTTCAACAACATCGGTATCCACCACTCCTGCCCCAAGCAAGAGCGTCTCGACTTCAGCGCCGGCAAAGAAGACAAGTTCTCCAACAGTTCTCTTTATGGTGATCGCAGGTATCGTCCTTCTTGCAATTTTCGCCCTCACAAATAGTGATAGCGATGATTCTGGTGCGCCGATGCCAAACGAATCAGTTTCAGAATCTGCAGAAGCAAATCCATCACCAAGCGAAAATGAGTCAACTGCTCTTACCGCTTATGAAGCTCCCGTTGGTTTTGTTGCTATCAATAATGGCAATGGCGGTGTCACCCTTCGATGGAAAGCGCCTGCAGCAGCTGAAGGCATCACCGGTTATGCGATTTCGGTCTCCTATAACGCTAAGGATTTCACCGAAGTGACCACCACAGCAGCCGATGTCTATTCATTTGATATCGCAATGGCCAGCGATGAAGGTGGAACTCAATTCTTGATTCAGACTGTTTATTCAGATGGAACCAAGGTTGATGGCAAGAAGTTCTCGCTCAAAGGTAAGTATCAGTAAACCTCTGCGAGAGCAGAACCTCTTACTTTTGTAGCACTTCCAAAATCGCCGCGACGTAGGCATTAACGCCCGGTGGATTGAGGTGAACTCCGTCCTCTGCAAAAAACTCTGGATGATTCTTGGAGATGACATTCCATTTCACCAGAGTTGCATTTGAATAATCGCTGACTACTTTGGCGATAATCTCGTTATTGGATTCTTGCCATGAGCGCGGTACCGCGGTGTTGACGACAATGATCTGCGGTTGATTCTTTACGATCTCCATCACGGCGCGGACATCTGCTTCGCGCAATGCGTTGTTATTTCCCATATTAAGAACGACAGGGGAGTTTGAAACATATTGCTGGTCGGTTTTTGCCACCTCAATCAACTCGCCAATTTGCCGACCGACTCGAGCATTAATCAATTCAATTTTCTGATATTGCGCTAAAACATTTCGGATACCAAGAATGACTGAATCTCCTGTAACCCAGAGCCCAGGCGTTCCAGTATCGGTCACGACTCCGTCATTGTTTGCACTTTGCTGCGCCGCTTCTTTAGCAGCTTCGGCCTTCGCTCGAGCCGCATCATCTGCACGTTGTATGGCAGAGAGTGACATCGTCGCAGTCACGACTACGGTCACCACGACAGCAAGAAGTGCCGACAATCTTTGGCGAAGGCGAACTGCGGGAGTTCGATATTTCATGCCGCGGAACCAGAGTTCGAAATATCCGCGCCTTACCGGCAATTCCACATAACGCAGCGAGATATCAGCAAGAGCAAAGACCACTAGCACTCGAAGTGCGTATAAAGCCCAGTCATCGCCGACAAGATCTAGTGATGGACGGGTTAATTGAAAGACTATCCAATGCCACAAGTAGATGCCGTAAGAGCGCTCACCAATCCATATCATCGGTCGAGTACTTAATATCGGCGCAAATCTTGATGCCGGATGGACTACGGAGATCAGAGTTGCACATCCAAAGAGTGCAGAAATGGGGAAGGCGATTCGATAAAGAGTCGGATCACTTTCTTTGATAAAGAGAAAAGTACTGAGTAAGCCGAGCAATCCAATAACGCCGATGAGATCGATGAAATCTTGGGCCCGCCTTGAAATTTCTTTAGTGAGATTTTGCGGATGCCAACTCACAGCGAGTGCGGCGCCGAGAAATAATCCGATGGAATGTGTATCTGTCCCGAAGTACACGTGACTGACCGCTGAAGCGTGGGTATCTATTTGTACGGAATACAAAAAGAGCGCGATTCCCGATGCGAGCGCGATTCCTAGCGCCGCAATTGAGATATTTTTCTTTCCGAAATATCGCAGCACAAGAAGTAGAACCAATGGCCAGATGAGATAGAACTGCGCTTCGACTGCGAGAGACCATGTGTGTTGCAATAGAGGTGGTCTTCCAATTGCTTCGAAATAATCCTGCTGACGCGAGACGAGCGCCCAGTTCATCGTTCCGGTGAAGACATATGGCAGATCGCTAACGAAGCGGCGCACCGTATCTGGAGCGTATGTACCGATGTAGAGCAGAGTCAGAATGACCATGGCAACAAGTGCAGGCACCAGCCGCCTTATACGGCTGAGATAAAAGGCGCGAAGATCAAGAGTTCCAGAGCGTTGAATCGAATCGAGAATCAATCCAGTAATAACGTACCCAGAGATAACAAAGAAGAGATCAACGCCGAGAAATCCGCCTGGAATCCAATCAATTCCGAGGTGATAAAGAAGTACCGCTACGACTGCGACAGCGCGAAGGCCATCGACTGAATGGATATAGCGGTTAGAACTCGCCGACATCACCGACGTTTCTTAGATGAGGACTTCTTCTTTGAAGCAGATTTAGCGGACTTGGAAGGGGTTTTCTTTACCGATTCTTCGTTGGCGGCTGCAGCGATACGCGCTACAACTTTCTGGTCGCCTGTAGGAGTGCCATCGGGACGAATGGCATCAGTGACTTGGCGCTGAAGATCTTGAAGGCGATTGAAAGCGCTATCAAGACGCTGCCGTGATTGTGCAATCGCATTTTCCGCTGCATCTAGTGATTGAGTTTGGATTCGATACAGACGTTCGGCTTCGGAGATAACCCCAGAAAGCCAGTTGCGGTATTCAGAGACTTCCGTTGTTGCAGTGAGCACGAGTCGATCCGCTTCACGTTTTGCTCCAGAAGTGATTGCCGATGCTTCACGCTTTCGGGTGTTGAGCAAATCTTCTGCTTCAGATTCTGCGCCAGAGATAATGTCTGCCGCATCTGCTTCCGCCGCTTCAATATATTTGCGGCCACGACTTTCCGCTGCCGCTAAAGTTGATTTGGCTTTCGCTTCTGCACTTTCGATGGCGGCAGATGCGTTCTTGCGACTCTCGTTGAGAATTCGCTCCGCATTTGCGTTCGCCTTTGCTTCACGTTGTTGTGCGGTGCGAATGATCGACATCGCGGTTTCGGTTGCAAGAATTTCAAATTCTTCTTTGGATAAAGCAGTGATGTCGCGGCGCGAACGGAGATCATTGAGTTGTGATTCCAACTCGCGAATGCGCTCTAATGATTGAGAACCAGCTGCAAGATTCGGTTTGGCTTGTGTTTCATCTTCGCCTTTGAATCCAACCCAGGACAAGAAGTTCTTCTCTGCCATGGTGCGCTCCTTTCAATCGACCCCTTTCGGGGACGCGAATCTTCCCATGAGGTCGCACCTCTTGGAAATGGGCTATCTGCGCAGCAGGGTTTGGCTCAGGGATATAGACCGCGGAGGCGATGCGCCTGCGCTACCCGTCCGACGCCGATCATGTTGGCCGCTTCGCGCCAGGTAACTTTCTTCGATACAGAGGTTTCTGCAACCTCATTAATGGCGCGCATCATGATGCTGTTGAGATTTTCTTTAACTTCATCTGCGCTCCAGAAGAAGTTCTGTTTATCTTGTACCCATTCAAAATAAGAAACAATGACGCCGCCAGAGTTTGCAAGAATATCTGGGACAACCAAAATTCCTTTATCGTTTAATACTTGATCGCCTTGGGGAGTAGTAGGAGCGTTTGCTCCTTCAACAACGACTTTTGCTTTGATTCCCGGAGCAGTGGAGTGGGTAATCGAATCGGCAAGCGCTGCCGGAACTAATACATCAACGGGCAGATGAAGTAATTCGGTATTCGTCAGCGTTTCCGTTCCCGGCGCACCCACAACTGTGCCATTTTCTCGGGCAAATTTCTGAAGTGATTCGACACTTGAAAAACCTGTGACGCCACCTTTGACATCGCTTACTGCGACGACTTTCAGGCCTAGTTTCTCCAGAGCAAGCGCTGCCCAATAACCAACTTTTCCAAAACCTTGAATAGCGACAGTTGCTCCATCTTGCGCGATTTTTTTCTGACGGAGCGCTTCACAAACTGCAATTGCAACTCCATCTCCGGTCGCTGACGTTCTTCCAAGAGAGCCACCGAGAACGATTGGTTTTCCTGTTACAACTCCCGGAACTGAATATCCGGCGTTGACTGAATATGTATCCATCATCCACGCCATATTTCGCTCGTCAGTTCCAACATCAGGGGCTGGAATGTCACGCTCTGGACCAATAATCGGCAAGATCTCAGAGGTATAGCGTCGAGTTAATCTCTCATTCTCACGCTCAGAAAGCTGCGACGGATTAACCGCAACGCCACCTTTAGCGCCACCGTAGGGAAGATTTGTGAGCGCGCATTTCCAGGTCATCAGCATCGCCAGCGCGACAGTCTCATCGAGATCAATATCTTGATGGAAACGTACGCCACCCTTGGATGGTCCGCGCGTCGTTGAATACTGAACGCGATATCCCTTGTACATCTCGACGCGATCGTCATCTCGCCGAAGCGGAACTGCTACTTCAAGAATGCGACGCGGAGTGGAGAGTGTGT
>RHAU01000040.1 GCA_010032125.1 Actinomycetota bacterium
TTGCAGAAATTTCTTGATCACGGTGGAGGCGATATATCTGCGACGCTGAGAGATGAAATGTCGAAAGCTGCCGAAGCAGAGGATTTTGAACGCGCGGGCAAAATACGAGATCAACTCGCAGCACTTGATCGAGCAATGGAATCGCATGAAGCATCAATCTCGGAAACAATCTCAGGCGACTTCGTCGCAATTCATGATGACATTACGCACTCTGGCCTTTCTGTTTTCCGAATTCGGGCTGGGCGAGTTGTTGGTTCCCGCTCTTGGATTATGGATAGAACGCATACCGTGGATGACTCTCAACTTATCTCAGCAGCCCTAGAGCAGATTTATCGCGAATTTGAAATTCCAAGTGAAATATATGTCAATGGAGAAGGAGAGATTGAAGCCTTCGGCGAATATCTCTCTTCTCGTGCCGGAAAGAAAGTAGTTATCCGCATCCCTGAACGCGGAGAAAAGTCGGAAATCTTGGATACGGTCAAACGAAATGCTCATCAGGCATTGATCCAATTCTTGAGCAAGCGAGCAAATGATGCAGGTGTAAGTGGACGGGCCTTAGAAGAGTTGGCCCAACAATTAGATTTAGACGAGCTACCTCTTCGCATTGAATGTTTTGATATTAGCAATATCCAAGGAACGTCAGTAGTTGCATCAATGGTGGTCTTTGAAGATGGTCAGCCGAAGAAGAGTGATTACCGTCGTTTCGCTATCGATGATAATGAAAAGTTTGATGATACTCGAGCGATGCATCACGTCATCACTCGCAGATTTAAGAGATATCTCGCCGAGAAAGATATAGATGTGAAGGAAATTGAAGCCCAGGGAGGAACCAAACCAAAATTTGCTTATCCACCGCAGTTATTGATTGTTGATGGCGGTAGAGGTCAAGTCAACGCCGCTGCCCGAGCGCTAGCAGAGTTAGGAATTACGAATATCCCTTTAGTAGGTCTCGCCAAACGTCTAGAAGAGATTTGGTTTCCACATCGTTCTTATCCCGTGATTCTTCCGCGGCATGGCGAGGCGTTATATCTGGTGCAACGAGTCCGAGATGAAGCCCACAGATTTGCGGTGACTTTTCACCGATCTAAACGCTCGCATTTGATGCTCGAATCACTCCTTGATGAAATCCCTTCTTTGGGAGAAGTTCGCATCAAAGCTTTGATTGACTATTTTGGTTCCGTTGCTGCCTTACGCAAAGCATCGGTCGATGAGATTGGTTCGGTACCCGGAATAGGCGAGAAAACAGCGAGAATTATTAAATCTTTTCTCGAGGAGAGCAGCGCTTCTTCCTTTATAGATACCCAGACCGGGGAGATCATCGAACGTCCTTGACAGGGCCGAGATGATGGCGCAGTGATGAGTAAGGATTCTTCGAGACGAGAACTAGTCGTCATCACCGGAATGAGCGGAGCCGGGCGTTCGACCGTTGCCCATTCCATGGAGGATGCCGGCTGGTATGTGATCGATAACTTGCCGCCGTCGCTGCTTTTATCTGTCTTTGATATGACTGAGCGCACCTCGGATTCCGTCGCAGTTGTTATCGATGTACGAGGTCGCCAATTTTTTGATGACCTGAATCGTTCGCTTGCCGAATTAGCCGAGCGCGGCATTGCTCGAAAAATAATCTTCGTTGATGCTGCAGACGATGTATTGGTTCGGAGATTTGAATCTTCGCGTAGACCTCATCCGCTCCAAGGTGGTGATCGCATCGTCGATGGAATCGAGCGGGAGCGAGTGAAATTGCGTGAAATGCGTTCGGGTGCAGACCTTGTTGTCGATACTTCGCAACTCAATATCCATCAACTTGAGAAGAAAATCTCAGAGTTGTTCCACGGTGACTCTCTTGCCGCGCTTCGAGTAAATGTTCTCTCCTTTGGTTATAAATTTGGAATTCCAGTTGATGCAGACTTAGTTATGGATTGTCGATTCATTCCCAATCCACACTGGAATCCAGAATTACGACCCATGAGCGGACTTGATGCAGAAGTTCGAGACGCAGTACTCAATGCAAAGAACGTTCCGGACTTTTTGGAGAAATATGTTGCGCTTTTTAAAAGTATTGCTCATGGATATTTGGGGGAAGGAAAGAAATATCTAACCCTTGCAATCGGATGTACCGGTGGGAAACATAGAAGTGTCGCCGTGAGCGAAGAACTTGCGCGTCGACTCAACGGCATGGATGTGGGTGAAAATCAGAAGGTACAAGCCCATGCGATTCATCGAGATTTAGGTCGCGAACGTTGAGCAGCCCACGCGTAGTTTCATTAGGTGGCGGTCATGGTCTTGCCGCGATGTTGAGTTCGCTTCGAACATTGACTCCCAATCTCACCGCGATTGTCACCGTTGCAGATAATGGTGGTTCCAGTGGCAGGTTGCGCGAAGAGTTTCACTCACTTCCACCCGGAGATCTGCGAATGGCGCTTGCTGCGCTCTGTGGCGATGATGAATGGGGAAGAAGTTGGGCGGAGATCATGCAGTATCGGTTTACTTCGACCGGCGTTCTTGATGGACATGCGATTGGCAATTTACTTCTTACTGCACTGTGGGATAGAGATGGCGATCCCGTTAAAGGTCTTGATCGCGTCGGTTCTTTATTGAAAGTGGTGGGAAGAGTTCTTCCGATGGCGCTTGAACCACTAGATATCGAAGCAACCTTTCGAACGTGGCAAGGAAATATTGTGATTCGTGGCCAGAAGGAAGTTGCGGAAGGTAAAGGAAATCTGGAAGACCTTCGACTCATTCCAGAAAACCCAACTCCAACCTATGAAGGATTGAAGGCTATTTCAGATGCCGATTGGATCACGCTTGGCCCGGGTTCATGGTTTTCAAGCGTTCTTCCTCACTTGTTGGTTCCAGAGCAACGAGACGCAATCTGCCAATCGCGAGCTCGACGAATGATTGTTCTTAATCTCGATGCAAACCCATCCATGTCAGGCGATGAATTAGCCGGTAGTTCTCCATCGGAACACCTTTCACTAATGGCTAAATACGCCCCGCAATTGCGATGCGATGTCGCTTTAGCAGATGCATCCATTGCTGCGCAACCATCAGAGCGAGAATCACTAGAAAAATTGGTCACATCCCTTGGTGGCCAACTTATCGTTGCAGATCTTGCATCGCATCCGGGCAGCAACCATCACGATCCAAAGAAATTAACGTCGACTTTCAGCCACATTTTTGCAGGGGAGATGCTTAGATAACGCTCATGGCAATGACAGCATCTGTTAAAGATGAGTTAAGTCGACTCTCGGTAACTAAGCCATGCTGTCGCAAGGCGGAAGTTTCTGCGATTCTGCGTTTTGCCGGAGGATTACATCTTTCAGCCGGAAAAGTGATGGTTGAAATTGAATTAGATACTGCCCAAGCAGCGCGTCGTGTACGTAAAGATATTGCTGATATTTATGGACATGATTCAGATCTTGCAGTTATCAGCGCAGGTGGACTTCGTAAAGGAAGTCGTTACCTGGTAAGAGTTATTAACGAGGCGGGCCAACTTCGCATTACACATGGCCAAGCCAGTCTTGAGGAATTGGGATCGCTCTCCAATCCTCCGATGACCAAAGATGCAATCGCAGGCAGGATTCGTCGGTTACTCGCGATGGCAGATAAGCGTGCGCATGATCTTGGAATCCCAGATACTGAGGCAGGACTCTCGCCTGACTTGCTCAATTAAGTATTCGGCAACGTCGCTGATAGAATTCCGCTAAGTCCACAGGGTTGTGGCGAAATTACAAAATATTTGGCGCCTTTGGCGTCTGATGGAGCGTGGTTACGGTGGTCAAAGTTGGTATCAATGGTTTCGGTCGAATCGGTCGTAACTTCTTTCGAGCAGCACTTGCTTCACAAGCCGATGTAGAAATCGTTGCCGTTAATGACCTTACCGATATTGCAACTCTTGCCCACCTACTCAAATATGACTCAATCTTGGGTCGACTTGATCAGCCAGTGACTCATGATGATAAATCAATCTCTGTCGGCGGGAAGAAATTCACAGTTTTTGCTGAAAAGGATCCAGCTGCACTCGCATGGGGTTCTGTCGGCGCAGATATTGTTATCGAATCTACTGGTCGATTTACTAAGGCATCTGACGCTGGGAAGCATCTTGTTGGCGGAGCGAAGAAAGTTGTCATTTCTGCACCCGCTACTGATGAAGATGTAACTCTGGTCCTAGGAGTCAACGACAAGGCTTACGACGCCTCAAAGCACACGATTATTTCCAATGCTTCCTGCACCACAAATTGCTTAGCTCCCATGGCAAAGGTTCTCCACGAAAATTTTGGAATCGTTCGCGGCTTTATGACGACGGTTCACGCGTACACCAACGATCAAGTAATCCTTGATTTCCCCCATAAGGATCTACGACGTGCGCGCGCTGCTGCAACAAATATCATCCCTACTTCTACAGGCGCAGCAAAAGCAATCGGTCTGGTTCTTCCAGAATTGAAAGGCAAGCTCGATGGTTACGCTCTTCGAGTGCCAGTCCCAACAGGTTCCATCACCGATCTCACGGTCGAAGTATCAAAGGAAACTAGCGCTGCAGAAGTGAACGCTGCGATGAAGGCGGCCGCTGAAGGCGCCCTCAAGGGAATTCTCAAGTACACCGAGGATCCGATTGTCTCCACAGATATTGTTACGGATGCTCATTCATGTATTTTTGATGGCGGCATCACCAAAGTAATTGGCAACCAAGTAAAAGTTGCTGGTTGGTATGACAACGAGTGGGGTTATTCCAACCGACTCGTTGACCTCATGACCTTCATTGGGAAGAGCCTTTGATTCAATCTCTTAGCTCTCTTGATCTTCGCGGCAAGAGAGTTTTTCTTCGCTGTGATCTCAACGTTCCGCTAAAGGATGATGGAACGGGTAAACGCATCATTACCGATGATGGACGAGTCCGAGCTTCACTTCCCACAATCAACGAAATTCTCTCCCAAGGCGCCACACTGATTATCTGTGCCCACCTTGGTCGACCCAAAGGTGAACGTAAACCAGAGTTATCACTTGCCCCTGTTGCACAGCGACTGAGTGAATTACTCGGAAGAGATGTTCGCTTTGCCCATGACGTTATAGGCGAATCTGCAAAGGCTGAATTGGCATCATTGAAGGAAGGCGATGTTCTACTTCTTGAGAATATTCGGTACGAAGCAGATGAAACGAGTA